>JBDHQB010000008.1:0-112700 GCA_039806825.1 Parachlamydiaceae bacterium
TGATCGCGAATGCTACACCAAGTTCTAATTTGATCCCAGTTTTTAAGATCTACTGCTGACGACTGAACGCTTACATTTGTTGAAACCTAGCAGCTAGCGTTAGTCTACGAAGATCTGGTTCTTTTGGAGAGAATGGGGGCGGTTGGACTCGAACCAACGGAGACGTGAGTCGGAGGATTTACAGTCCTCTGCAATTGCCGCTATGCGACACCCCCAGGAAGGTGAAAAAGAAATGCTGACAGTAGGACTTGAACCCACAACCTATCGCTTACAAGGCGAGTGCTCTACCGTTGAGCTATGCCAGCAAATCGAAACGATGGTTATATCAAATCAATCGTTTCGTCACAAGCTTTTTTGTGAAAAATTTAAATGTGGTCGAAACCAGGGGGTAGGGGCGGCTTATCTTGCTTCTTAGCTTCCTCTATTGCCTCGCCAAAAGTGCGATCCATCAAATTTACCGCTTTAGGCTGGCTTAAAAGCTTCGCTTTAAACTTCAGTTTTGGCTCTAAAGTCTTGCCAAGATGGCAATTTTTATACTTTTTACCTGATCCACAAGGACAGGGATCGTTTCTTCCGATTTTGTTATCCATTTCAACCCAATTGTTCTCTTTCCCTCTAGGGTAACTCTCCCCTAGGGAGGAAGTCAAGGCTAAAGAAGACTTTTCTAAGAGATTTAAAAACTTAATTTACATGGATTTAAATCTATAATTATGATATCATATTGCTGTAATTTAATAGGATAGACGTCTATATGACAATCAGTGGAAAAGATCAGACTTGGGCAATTTATGAGAATACATTGAAATGCCAGATGGATTTAGATCATCCTGTGAAAATTGATGGAATTGAGGATGATTCTCAAACCCAGGAAAGAATAAAAGATTTTCAACAGTGTTTTTTTAATACCCAGATGGCGAACATGTCATCCCTCAATGCTCAAGGTAGCTCTCCAATTTATACAAATGAAATGCTGATTGAGGATTTAACAAAATTTAATCAGAACTTGCGGAATGAGAAAATTTCCAATGCTTTAAAGGCTCTAGATAATATGAGAAGAGCTCTCCTAACGGAATTCCTAAATAAGAATGAAATAGGATTATTAAAAGGAAAGTCAAAAGAAGAGATCAACCTTAAAAAAGCTGAGTTAACAGCTATTCTAAAAGACGCCAAAGAGGCTGTGGCAAAAAAAGTCAGGGAATTAAGCCCTAATGAAACTACTTGCGTGCCGATTGGATGTAGCAATCATTTTATGTTCATGGAAATAACTTGCAAGGCTATTGAGGGAGAAAAAAAATATACGTTCAGAATTTATAATAGTAGATACGAATATTCTCACAGAGCTTTCTCATGCCTTGATTATTTAAATCCATGGAGCAGGATTCCTACACTGCAGATAGCCAATGTGAATGAAGGAATATGTGGGTCAGAATTCTTCTCAAAGCTTTATGATGCTGCTTTCTTTAGCAAATATGATGGTTACGATTTATTTACAGAATATCTTGTGAAAGGGCATGGTGGAAGGATTTTGCCCCCTGAACCCAATAGAGGCCATCACCCTCAAGGAAAGTTTAGCTTTAGCTGTGTTGCCAAAACAGAAAACTTTTGGCTTAAGGAAACTATTGGGAAAGATACTTACTCTCAATTTAAAACAGCCCGAATGGAATATAGCATTGAAAGATTGAGGAAGCTAAAGCTTCAAAAATCGAATTCCTGGGCTGAAAGAAACTTATCTCTTTTTGTTTGTCGTATTCTCTATTTCCTATTCAATTACATGACTATTAATGCAACTATCCAACTGGGCGAACAGATGTTAGCAAAAAGATTAAAAAAACATCCAAGGTCTCTGCTAGTTCCTATTTAGGATTCCTGCTATGTCTATTCTAAGACAGGAGGTTTCCTTTGAAAAAGAGCATAATCATTCTTCCAGTTGCGATCCTTACACTCATTATCCTGCAATTTTTTGATGTTAGCGAAAGTTCTGCTCAGCAACCTCAATCACAAAAACCTCCCCATCAGTTCACTGTAAACAAAGAGCCTTCAAATCCGAATGCATTACGGATAGGTGTCAATCTCGGATACCGAACTTCTTGGGGAACTGAGCAATTCATGAAGAATATTGTGCTCAATCCAGGTCTTGAAGGAGATTTTACCCGTTTTATAGCCATAGTTACAACTGCAGATGATAAAAGCTTCTCAAATAATGGCTGGGAACAGCCCGATGGTTTCTGGAAAGGAGCAGATTTTGAAATTCGCACAGGCCCCAACGCGGGCACTAAAGGAAAAATTAAAAATTCATTGAAAGCTAGTGAAGCAACAGGACAGCCACAATATTTTTCTGAAGAACCGCTCCCCCATCTAGAAAAAGACGATGTCGTGGTTCTTACAAAAGAGTACATTTCTTTTCAGCAACCTTCACAGTGGACAGACAGGAATTATCACAAAGGGATTAAGATGGTGAAAGACCATCGTCCAGGGAGTGCAGGGGTCAACGCAGCAGAATTGACAGTTCTCGAGAAAGATAACAATTCCTTGATCTCCTACATTGACAACTTAGGAAAATATCTAAAAATAAATGGAGGCTGGAGCCTCACATTTTGGGCAAAATCGAGTGTTCCTCAAGGAAAAGTCAGTGTGACCTTTAAAAGGCTCAATGGCCGGGCTCCATTCATTCAAAAAGATGTGATGTTGTCAACTGAATGGGAAAAATATTCCCTGAATTTTATAGGGCACGATGTAGGGAAAGAGGCCATATTGTCCTTTGAATTTCAGCCTCAAGGAAAACCTGGAGATAGGGTCTATATTGACGATGTCTGGCTTGGAAGTCGCGAAGATAACTCGCCATTGACGTTCAGAAAGGAAGTCGTAGATTTATTAAAACAGCTTAATCCTTCTTATTTGAGGGATTGGCAAGTGCAATTTCTGGACACTTTCGAAAATCGCATAGCAACCTCTGACGCAAGGCAAAATAGTGCTCCTGCAGGTTCAGATGGGAAACTCTATGGATATTACTGGTTTTACTCATTAAGTGAATTTTTAGACCTCTGTGAAGCGATAGGAGCAAATCCATGGGTCATCATTCCAGTCACTTTCTCAGATGAAGAATTCAAAGAGATGGGAAAATACCTGGCTGTAAATGCATCTAAAAAAAGATTTTCAAATGTGATCCTTGAGTTTGGAAATGAAAACTGGAACTGGGGTTTTAGACCAGGCGGAATTCCTTATGCAGAACCCTATGGGAAAGTTTTTGAACGAGCTGTTGAAATGATGAAACCCCATCTTAAAGACGGCAATTTTACTTTGGCAATCAATGGGCAGCTGGCAAATCCATGGTTGACCGGAGAATACACAAAATTTGCTCCCAGTGCGGATTTAGTGGGCATTGCAGGGTATTATGTAGGCCGTTTGGACTCTACCGCTGCGATAAAAAATGCTATTGCAGCATTTTTTTCACAAAATCCCGACATCAAACAAACTTTGAATACAGTTAAGGCCTACAAAAAACCTTTGGCTATGTATGAAATCAATGCAGGAACCGTTAGCGGTACTATGGCTGAAGTGCAAAGAAATCAGCTTGTTTCCGGAGCAATATCGGGATCTTTTTTGGCTAAGCAACTTTTGGAAGCTCTATTTTTGGGAATTCAGCCCAATATGGTTTTCACTTTTTCACAAGCTTATACAAGCCTTACAGATATCAAAGAGGGAAAAGTTAATCTTTGGGGAATTACCGTTGATTTAAGCCCTACACTTAGATTGAGACCTTCTGGATTGACTGTAAAGATGCTAAATAAGGTCATTGCCGGAGAGATGTACAATGTGACAAGAGAAGGAAATGTTCCCCTAGAACAGTTGACGATAGCTGCTTTCAAAACAGAAGAGAGCTGGAAGATAGCAGCTGTATTAAGCAATGAAAATTCTCAAGAAGTTGAAGTGAAGTTTCCCGATGACAACAATCCTCTGCCGAAAACTATTTGGGTTTTGGATGCTAAAACGCCATTCGACATGAATGAAGACGCAGAAAACGTCAAAATTAAAGAAATCCCAACTCAAACAGACGGCAGAAGTCTGATCTTTACAATCCCAGCCTACGGTTTCCTAATTGCTTTTTAAGAACTAAACAGGGCGCACACGCGGGCACGATTTTTGGAAGTTTTCATTGCGACTCGCTTCCATTTATTCCATAATTACATAATCCGATTTTGGTCGGCAGAAGACCTTAGTCATCAATCCGTAGAATGGAATCATATAAAGGAAGCATCTTGATACAGGCTTATCTGATACGTGTCGGGTCCATTTGTTACTTTGTTCAATGTCCACGTTAGCAGCTTTAAAAATTGCCTTTGCAACGAGATCAACTAGGTTGTTAATCACACTTACCACTGGAATGCAGTCACAAATATTATCTGCTACCCTCAAGACTTTGGAAATTCTTACCACTGTTAACCTACCTATTAAATTGTTAACAAATTATTGTACAATAACTTAAACTTAATTACAAGATACTCTTCTATCTTTGAACCCTGGCATTCTTAGCCAGTTTATGCTACCATTTTTAATTGTTATATTTTTTTGAGTTATCATATGGACGTTACAGTTGCTCAGCCCCCATGGACCGGCTTAGGGAAAAGGTTAGAAAGCACCTTCAGAAAAGCTCTATTTGATTACAAAATGCTTGAAGGGGTTAACAAGATTGCCGTTGCGCTTAGCGGAGGAAAAGATAGCCTTACGCTTCTTTTCTTACTTAAAGCGATCTCTGGCCGAGGATTCCCTGAGCTTGATATCCATGCCATCCATGTTTCAGGAGAATTTTCCTGCGGTGCTGGAGTCAACATCGACTATCTTGCAGCTGTTTGCGACAAACTCAATATTTCATTTACCTCGAGAGCATCCAAGCAGAAGCTAGCCACCCTCGAATGTTACAGCTGCTCACGCGAAAGACGCCGACTTCTCTTCGATGAAGCAAAGAAGCATGGAATTCAAACAGTTGCATTTGGACATCACAGAGATGACAACGCGCAAACAGTCCTAATGAACTTGCTCCATAAAGGGGAATTTGCCGGAAATCTGCCAAAGCTCCATATGCAAGAGTATGGAGTGACGATTATCCGTCCAATGATTTACATTGATGAAAGCAGTATTAGAGAATTTGCCAAACAACAGGGCTTTATGCGCATCATGTGCCGATGCCCTGTGGGACAAAATTCTATGCGAAAACAGGTGGACCAAATATTAGGAGATCTCGAAGCGATATTCCCGAATGTACGTGAAAATGTTGCTCAAGCGGGCCTCATGTACGGTTCGGACAAAGCCTCAAAACCATAGTGAGATTATGAAAGAGAAAGGACAGTTATCAGGTGAACATGAAAGCCGTGTACAAATTCAGGGAGTGGAAATTGCGTTGGGATTTCCTGATGTTTTTAATTTTGAATGGATCGGGCAAAAAGATGTTCTAGACCAACTTCTAGCAGCTTGGCTAGTCATCGATCCTAATGATATTCCCTTGAATCCTCGGCTGATTGGAAAACCTGGAGTAGGAAAAACTACTCTAGCCTATGCTGCAGCCAAGAAATTAAAAAAAGATGTCTACATCTTTCAATGCACTATGGACACTCGCCCAGAAGATTTGTTAATTACTCCAGTCGTTGATAAATCTGGGGGCATACGTTATGTAGCATCATCTCTTGTGACAGCAATGATCAAAGGGGGTGTCTGTATTCTTGACGAAGCAAATCGTATGAGTGAAAAATCGTGGGCTTCGTTAGCACCTTTGCTTGATACAAGACGCTACATTGAGTCCATTGTCGCAGGGTTGAAAGTTCCTGCTCACAAAGATTTTAGAATATGCGTCACAATGAACGACGATGCATCAACTTTCGAAATTCCTGAATACATCCACAGCCGCCTTCAGCCTCAAATTTACTTGGATTTTCCTGAAGCTGAAGAGGAACGTAGAATTTTGCGTGAAAACCTTCCATTCATCGATGAATACATCATCGATTATGTGATCAACTTTTTGCAAAAAGCCCATGCTGCGAATGAAAACTATACAATTAGGGATGGTATTAATGTCGCACGCTATGCTGCCAAGAGGATAAAAAGCCTGCCTGGAATGCAGGGAAATGCTGACAGCTTGTTAAGACAAGCAATTGTAATGACTTTGGGAGATGAAGCTTTGGCTTATGTCTTATAGGGATTGGGATGACTGCAGAACCTTATTATATTCAATTGGGCAATATTTATGCGGTGCCTTCGCTCCATTACACAATGGAATCAGCTGCGGAGGTCTTTCGTGCATTTCATCTATTAAGACCTGATTGTGTAGCAGTTGAACTTGCAGAAACTATGCAGCTCCAGCTTTTGCATGGAGCTTCCCGATTGCCAGATATTAGCGTAATTACCGCTGAAACAATTGGCTCCCCTACTCTTTATTACATGTGTGAACCTTGCGATCCTGCCTTTGAAGGTCTTCGTTGCGCACTTGAAAACCATGTTTCAGCTTTCTGCATCGATTTAGATGTAGAAGGTTATCCTCTACACAGGGAAATGGTACCCGATCCTTACGCTATTCAAAGAATTGGCCTAAAGGAATATTACGAAATCTACCGCAAGATAATGTCTGAATCAGGTCAAGCTCCAACGAAGTTAGACATCGAAAGGGAAACCTATATGGCGCGCAGATTGAAAGAGCTATCTTTGTCTTATGACAGAGTGCTTTTTGTAGGGGGAATGTATCATATACAGCGTGTCTTAGATCTTGTTAAGCATTCCTCGTTTCCTAATCTTAAACATGCCCGTAGAGATTTTGTTTCTATTTCAACATTGACTGAAAATTCTTGTAGAGATGTCTTGGCTGAGTTTGGATGGATTTCTCTAAATTATGAGATGGCTCGTGAAGAGCGGCTATCAGTGCGGCAGGACTCAATACCCCCCTTTCCACCCGATCGCCAGAAGTCTATCTTTCAGCTTTATAAGCAGGCGGGCAGTAAATATATTGAGGCTACAGGCAATCAGTTTCCAAGCTATAACTTGCGAAACAGTATGAAATTTTCACGCAACTATGCTTTATCAACTGGCCGCCTTTTACCTGATCTATTTCAGATTTTAGCCTCCGCAAGGGGATGTGTGGACTCTAATTATGCCTACGAAGTTTGGGAGCTTGCAACAATCTATCCTTATTTAAAAAATGTTGATAGCCTTCCAGAACTTAATCTTACCATCGACCAAGTGTGGGGTCATAGTAAATCGATAAAATTCCACCTCAAGCAAAAAAGTCCAAAAAGTTTCATGCAGAGGTTCCAACATCAAAGAAAAGATTCAGCTAAAAGGCGTTTCTTTCCACCTGGTCCCTTTACATTGTGCTCATATCCACCTGAAGATCTCATCATTGAAGATTTTGGACGGTTCCTCAAAAAGAAAGGTACTCAAATTCTCACTGACGACGCTGCCCGGACAGTTCCTTTCAGTAGCAGCATCGAAGATGGTGTCGACACGAAAGAAACAATACGTCATTGGGCTGAAAAGAAATTGTATGTCAAAGTGAGAGGTAAACCTCCTGGTGGTGTAGGATCGATCGTTGTGATTTTCGATGAAGACTCAAGCGAAGAAAATGAGAAATTTGAAGAGAAGTTTAGCTGGCGCACAACCTGGTTGGGAGAGCATTCTCAAGAGTCCGACATGGCGCTCTATGCAACTCCCTTGCAGAATAAAATTGTAGGCCCTGGTATTAGTCGATGCGAATATGGTGGCTTCATGATGTCATACCCCCCTCGCAGATTGATGGACGTTTGGGGAGATCCTGATTATGCTACGTGTCGCACAAAACCTGAAGTTCTTTTAATGGCTGCGATCGATTATGCTGTAAAACCGATCATCGTTTACGTTGCGGGGAAACCTCCAAGATCAGCTTTAAAAAGCTATGCAAACCGTTTTGGCAAAAAAATTGTCTATGTTCCGATCGGACAACTTTCTCCGGTCACATTAAATAAATTACGCGCTTTCCATGTTCTAGATGGTCAAGACCGACGTGGGATAGCGGGAGAGTATATCTACTAAACGAGGTTTATCATGTCCAGACCCAAAATTTTAATTACCAATGATGACGGAATTCACTCACCTGGCATTCGTTCGTTGTGGAAAGCAGTTGCCCCTTTTGCAGATGTGACAATTGTTGCTCCATTGACTGACCAATCTGCCATTAGCTCTGCAATCACTTTAAGATCACCTTTAAAAGCTGATAAATACCATTGGGGTGATGAGGTTGTAGCATGGTGTGTGAACGGAACAACTGTGGACTGCGTCAAGTTAGCCTTTGGTGCGCTATTGAAGCAAAAGCCTGACATGATCCTTTCTGGAATCAATAAAGGGAGCAATTCTGGCGGAGAAGTCCTTTACAGCGGAACGATCGGAGGGGTCATCACAGGTGTCTTGAGAGGTATTCAAGGGATAGCTTTTTCATGCAGTGATTATGACAATCCCCCTTTCCATGCTGCGGAGCCACATATTCCAGCCATTGTCAAACACATTTTGGATCATCCACTCCCTCATGGAACATTGTTGAATGTGAATTTTCCTGAAGGGCTAGCCAATAAAGTTGCTGGATACAAGATGACTCGCCAAGGTAAAGAGCATTGGGTTGAGAAGCCTGACTTGCGCTATCACCCTACCGAAGGGAGTTCATATTACTGGATGGGTTCTCAAAAACTAGTTTTTGAGGAAGAACATGAAGACAGTGATATCGTTTGGTTGAAGCAAGGGTATATTACTGCTGTGCCTGTTTTTGTTCATGAGTTGACGCATCATGAAGAGTTGAAGAAGCGTAAGTCTTTGTTTGATAGGGTGTTGTAGAGTAGACGGGAGCGGACAAAGCGGACGTAGCGGACAAAAAAGGCGGACGTTGCAAAAAAGCGCCTGCGGAAATGCTTCGGCGCTTTTTTGCAACGTCCGCTTTGTCTGCTTTGTCCGCTGTGTCCGCTTTGCCTGCTGCGTCCCCTTCTAGGCTTGTCTAAACTGGATTTTTTATTTTTTTTGAAAAGGTGTTGTGAATAATTCAGCCGATAGCTATAGTCATGCCTTGTTTCACGGGCGTATAGCTCAGTTGGTAGAGCTCCTGTCTTACACACAGGTGGTCATAGGTTCGAGTCCTGTTGCGCCCACATTCCGAACTGCGGGAGTAGTTCAATTGGTTAGAGCACCGCCCTGTCACGGCGGAAGTTGCGGGTTCGAGCCCCGTCTCCCGCGTTTTTTCAAACGCAAATTCTAAAGTAATAAAAAAATTCTTATAAAGACTTTTTTGTTGTTTTACACGCTCCAATCCTGTATCCTATAGCTTTATTAAGAGTATAATATGTACGCCTCCCATTCCTCTTCAAAGTCTGTGACTTCGTGGATTGTAAATTTAATTTTTACTTTTATAGGTGCTTTTCTAGCAGCCTTTGCAATCGATGTATTTCTCATCCCTAACAGGCTGATCGACGGCGGTATCGTCGGCGTTGCGATGATTTTTGGTAATATCCTAGGGAAACACTTGATTCCCCTCTTTGTTGTTCTATTCAACTTACCCTTTTTATTTTTAGCCTATCGCTCCATCGGTAAAGTTTTTGTTTTACACATGGTGATTGCAAACATCCTATTTGCGGGTTGCTTGGCCATGATCCAAACGTTCTGGCCTATCCAGTTTACTGGGGGCGACGCGCTTGAGGTTGTAGTGATTGGTGGTGCCATTTTGGGAATTGGGATTGGGCTTGTCATTCGTTACGGCGGATGTTTAGATGGAACCGAAATTTTAGGGATCATTATAAATAAGAAGTTTGGCTTTACAGTTGGCCAAGTGGTTCTTGCATGTAATATCTTGATTTTTGGGATGGCAGGGATTGTTTTCCAAGACTGGCATCCTCCTATCCTGTCTTTGATCACCTACATTGTGGTGATTAAGATAATGGATGCAGTCATCGTAGGGCTTGATGAGACTAAGTCTGTTTTGATTATATCCGATAAATCTAAAGCTATTGCTGATGCCATTGTCCATGAATTGGGACTTGGTCTAACAATTATGTATGGCCGAGGCGGATTTTCGGGAGATGAGCGTGAAATTCTCTATGTCATTGCAGAAAGGTTGCAGTTAGCAGAATTAAAAGATATTATTCACAGAGAGGATCCTGCTGCCTTCATTGCAATCGAAAACCTGCATGAAGTAGCTAGCGGAAAAAAATCCAATCGCAAAACACGAATGGAGCATCTGTTCGAAAAAGTATTTAAATTGAACCCATCCGAGACTGAAAATTAAGGAAAGGGATTACTCATGGCAACCTTCAAAAATGATCATGACACACTGTTCACGACCGATTCTTGGAGGGTTTTCCGAATTATTTCTGAGTTTGTCGACGGCTTCGAAACAATGACAAATTTAGGACCCTCTGTTTCCATCTTTGGATCAGCAAGGCTCCCTCCCGCAAGCCCCTATTACAATTTAGCCATTGATGTTGCACAAACGGTATCCAAAAAAGGTTTTGCAATTATTACTGGGGGCGGCCCAGGGATCATGGAGGCTGCCAATAAAGGTGCGCAATCGGTTAATGGATTGTCATGCGGTGTCAGTATTGACCTCCCCTTTGAAGATGAACCTAATAGATATATTGACCCCAAATTAAGATTAAAGTTCAGGTACTTTTTTGTACGTAAGGTGATGTTTATCCGTTACGCCCAAGGTTATGTTTTTCTACCTGGTGGATATGGAACAATGGATGAACTCTTTGAAGCTTTAACATTGATTCAAACAAAGAAGATCCATTCATTCCCTATCTATTTGATGGGAAAAACCTATTGGGAAGGAATGATGGATTGGATCAAAGGAACTGTGATCCCAATGGGTTGCATTTCTCAGAAAGAATTAGAACTTATTCAAATTACAGACGATCCAGAAGAAGTGGCCAACGGTATTGAGCGCCACTATCAACGGGACCGCGCCGAAAAGAATTTTTAGAACTTATACTTGTTACTTGCGCAATGCATATTCGAGTGCTGTGCCGACTGGCAAAGCCTTTTACTAACATAGACACAGTAGACCGGACGTTATAGAAAAAGCGTCGTAGCATTTCCGCAGGCGTTACATATATAGCGACGAAGCATTTTCCGCAGGCGTGGAGTGCGGTAGCGGAACGGAGTGGAGCTACCGCCATGCGTTGAAAGACAAGCTTCGTAGCTTCTGCCATAGGCCGTGGAATGCGTGGCGACCGGGGGAGCTACCGCCCTTGCCTTGACTGCAGGCTATTTTTTTTCAAAACCTTGATCCAAACCCAAGACCCAATATCTTGTTATACAAAAATTTCTTTTAGTGGTCAGGGTAAAGGTGGTAGCTCCCTCCGGTCGCCACCGCAATCCACGGCCTATGGCAGAAGCTACGAAGCTTGTCTTTCAACGCATGGCGGTAGCTCCGCATTCGCTCCGCTACCGCACTCCACGCCTGCGGAAACGCTTCGGTGTTATATATGTAACGCATGCGGAAAGGCTGCGGTGCTATATATGTAACGCTTGCAGAAATGCTTCGGCGTTATGTATGTAGCGCCTGCGGAAATGCTGCGGCGCTATATATGTGACGCCTGCGGAAATGCTTCGGCGCTATATATGTGACGCCTACGGAAATGCTTTGGCGCTTTTTCTTTAACATCCTGCCTGCTGTGGTTGTCGCTAGGAAAGGGCTGTGCCGTTTGGCACAGCACAGAGCCTAAGCAATAAGCACTTTTAGTTATTAACCCCGGACGCTGATGCGCCTGCTATGTGAATCTGATACCGCTGCGGCAAACAGAAAAGTAAGCAATCCACATAGACAGCAAGCTGTGGCTGCATCACAATCATCATTACTTGGGGATGACCTTGAATCAAGCGGCATTGCACTTATCAATAAAGCACTACCTACTAATCCAAGTACAATTGCAGGAGCATAAAGTCCTCTTAAATTATACATGGCTCCCGGAACGGCACAAGCTACAACTCCACCTAAACATAGTAGGCCCAGCAAAACAACTCCTGTACGCGCTGCGTTCCCTTTTGTCACTGCTTTTCCGTTCCAACGAACTGTTTTAAGTTCCTGTTTTGAACTACCTTCTTCAGTCGTCATGTCTTTTGTTAGTGTTCCAACTCTGCTGACTTCTAGCCCTACCATGATAAATCTCCTTTTAGTTGTCTAAACTTGCTCTCACGTAAGATAATGTTTCCACGTTGATCAAGATGTTTGGGTTAAAGGATGTCAATGTTCCATCATTGACTCCAATGATAATAGTCTGATTTAGTTTCCACTTTTCGTATACTGTTCTATCAAAACGTGACATGTCCCACACCGAATTGTCACAGAGGACAATTTTGCGGTTTTTAATATCGAGCCCAGTAATCCAATAGGTGTAATTTCCAGAATATTTTGGTCCTAAAATCAAATTGACTTGGACCTTTACATTATTCAAATTTGTATTGATCACTTTAAATTTATAGCTTGCGAACTCATCCTGATGTTGTACGAACACTAAGTCATGGAAAGGAAGCCATCCGTCCAACTTATAGCGGTCTCCAGGAAAAGTGCTCCACACTGAACCATCCAAAGTTTCGAACTTATCAAGGTTTGGCGTCATACTATTCATGTGATGGTAAGAACCTGGATGAACAGTCCTATAGCTTACTCCAGCTTCGAAAGAATTAATCGATACCTTTGCATTCAATTCATCGAAAGGCTTAGGTTCTTTAGCCCTTTCTTGCATGATTTCCATTCTTTCAGCATGTGTGAAAGGACTAGTTTCAACTAGGATATTTCCTTCTGGAGAAATAGGAGAAACCAATGGCTGCTGTGCATGAAGCTGCAGGCACAATAGGCTGGACGCTATACTCAGGAGAATTTGACGCATTTTTTACCTCGTTAATTTGAACAACACTATTCACGTTTATTGTAAAGACACGATTAAGAATTTATCAATTTTGGAATAAAACAATATGGGGCAATAGAAAATGAAAGGGACGAACTCCGGGACTGGACTAAGTGTACCATGGAGATCATGGTACACTTAAATGTTATGTTATTTTCTACACGGTTCAGGAAAGCATGCTTCCCAATCTGTGCCTTTAGCTAATTTTGGCATTACAAATTTATTAAATAGATAATTAACTGTTCCACCACCAAAAACGACACCGATTGTTCCGAGCATCATTGGGCGGTTGCCCGTTCTCTTACCGATGACAAGCAATGTGATAAATGCTGCCGTACCTGCCATACTGAATAACGTACTTAGTGTATAAGCTAAGCAACATGCAGGTTGTCCACCTTTTCTAACTGCATGTCCATTCCATTCAACACATGCTCTTGAAGCATTTTTATTTTTTGAATTGATAACTTCTAGATTTGCATCATCAGGAGTTACAACTCGAGCAACATTTCCAAAACCTACCATAAACTTCCCCTATTTTTTATGTTTTACAGTTCCAATTTTCAGGCTCAATTTTTATAAGGTAAGTCTGAATTTTATGGAATTGAAAATTCATTAGTTATTTATAAGATGATATTCAGGGTATCTATGTTTTTTCTCGGTCTTAAATATATAACAGGCTGCGCTCACGCCAATTAATCCCGGAGCAAGTGCCGAAATACTTAATGCTCTAATTCCTTTGATCTGACCAACAGCTAGCATTGCAGCAAATGCGCCTGCAGAGACTACTAAAATGCCTAATGTAATATTATTTCTTTTAACAAAGTTTCGTACTGAACGTCCTACAAAGGGACAGCATTTATTTTCATCATACCCTGTAGTAAGCAGTATAGGCTTATGATCAGCGAGAGAACTAGGACTGTCAGGAAGATCCATTTTTACTCCTAATTATTATAATTTAAAATCGCAACCTTCATTAATTAGCTTATCAGTATATAGTAAATCATAATTAACTGACAAGAAGTTATTATCTTCTAGCATATATAAATGAAATGGAATTGTGGATTTAACTCCACCAATGTGGAATTCTTTTAGTGCTCTTTTTCCTACAGCAATCGCTTCATCACGATTTTTTCCCTTCACAATAAGTTTTGCAATCATGGAATCATAATTGGGAGGAATAACATAGCCCGAATAGCAAGCGCTATCCACTCTGACGTGGGGGCCTCCGGGTGGTAAATAGTATTCTAATGCTCCAGGAGAGGGTGCGAAATTCGAAGAAGGGTCTTCTGCATTGACGCGAAACTGGATGACATGGCCTTTGAATTCCACATCTTTTTGAGTAAACTGCAGCTTGTGACCTTGTGCAATTCTAATTTGTTCTTTTACAAGATCGATACCTGTGAGTTCTTCTGTCACTGTATGTTCAACTTGGATGCGGGTATTCACTTCCATGAAATAGAAATTTCTATCTTGATCCAAAAGAAACTCCACAGTCCCTACAGAATAATAACCTGCCGCTTTGACAACACTGACAGCGGCCTCTCCGATCTTTTTCCTCATTTCCGGAGTAAGAACAGGGCTTGGCGCCTCTTCAATAAGTTTTTGTCTTCGTCGCTGGATCGTGCAATCGCGCTCGCCTAAATGGATATAATTTCCATGTTTATCACCCACAACCTGCACTTCAATATGGCGGGGATTAACGATCATCCTTTCTAGGTATACGTCAGGATTGCTGAAGCTAGCTTGTGCTTCTGTGCGTGCTGCAGTAAATTGTTTTGGAAACTCCTCTTCATTGTAAGCGATACGAATCCCTTTTCCACCGCCACCAGCAACAGCTTTAATAAAAATAGGAAAACCCATTTTTTTTGCAATTTGCAATGCTTGCGCACTATCACTAACAACACCGTCTGAACCTGGAATAACGGGACATCCTGCACTTTTTGCAGTCGCTTTTGCTTTGGCTTTGTCTCCTAATAAAGAGATCGAAGCAGTGGATGGACCAATAAAATTGAGTCCACAGCTTTCACAAATCGATGCAAAATTAGCATTCTCACTTAAAAAACCGTATCCAGGATGCACTGCATCGGCACCTGTAATCTCGCAAGCTGAAAGGATGTTTGGAATTTTCAAATAAGATTTATGGGAAGGAGGTTCTCCGATACAAATTGCTTCATCGGCTTGGAGTACGTGTAAAGCCTCTGCATCCGCTTGAGAATAGACAGCAACTGTTTGCAGGCCCATGTCGTGACAAGCTCGAATGATCCTGACGGCAATCTCGCCTCGATTTGCTATAAGTACTTTATGCATGCTTGATTCCTATCAGCCTTAAACAATCTTGAACAATTTAGCTCCGAACTCGACTGGATGGCCGCTTTCGATCAGGATCTCTGCAATAGTACCTGTTGCTCCTGCCTTGATTTCATTCATAACTTTCATCGCTTCAATGATGCAGACGATAGTATTTTTATCGACTTTGTCACCGACTTTAACAAATGGAGGATCTTCAGGAGATGGAGATGAATAATAAGTTCCAACCATGGGTGAGGTAATAAAATTACCTGCGACCTCAACATGATCTGCCTCGTGACGATGAGGTGTGGGATGATCTGTTGCTTTTGGAAGTGGGGATGGAGCTCCAATCTTTCTTGATAGTCCTGAATTATGGTTTTCTTGGGATTGTTCAGGTGGGAAACATTCTATGGCACTGCAAGGTTGCTCATGCTGCTCGAGTTCAATTTCAAAATCTTCTTTTTTAATTGCAATTCGCTTAATCCCATTGCGGCCCATGGAAGCCATCAATTCTTTTATTTGCTTAAATTCCACTTCTAACTCCTTAAAAGGGTTAATTAAACCCGTTGAATATATTCATCGGTTTTAGTGTCTACTTTAATAATATCTCCCGACTCAATGAATGGTGGGACATCGACAAGTGCCCCAGTTTCAAGGGTAGCAGCCTTCCCAGTGCCATCTTTATCTTTTGTGTTTTCTGTGCGTGTGACCATCAATTCCAGAAATTGAGGGAGTTCCACTGCAAAAACAGTTTCCCCATAGCATGAAGCTTTGAGTTCCACACCTTCTTTGAGGTAATGGACTTTTTTTCCAATAATTTGTGCGGGAACAAGAATCTGTTCAAGAGTTCCAATATCCAAGAAAAGGTAATCTTTACCTTCCATATAAAGATATTCAAGCCTGCGTTCGATTAAAGAAACATCTTTAACTTCTTGCTCTGGCTTAAAGTTTTTTTCAATGACTTGGTTTGAGGTGAGGTCTCTGAGCTTTGTCTTAATGAATGGAGTTCCTTTGGGAACGGTTACTTTTACACTGGATTCCACCCGGTAAAGCTTGTTGTTGAGGGAAATTGTCATTCCGGGGGTAATTGGTTTATTTGCCATATCATTCCTTGAGCGTTAAAGTGTTGCTGCCTTGCGAAGAGATTCTATCCCTTTTTTCATTTCAGGGAAATGAAAGAGATAACTCCCAGCGACGAAAATGTTGGCTCCAGCTTCAGCGCATAGCCTTGCTGTCTCTGCGTTAATCCCTCCATCCACTTCGATGGGAAATGGTTCCAGCTTATTAGCTTCTTCTTCAGATTTCGCTGTGACTCCTCCAGCCCTAATATTCAAATTGTTACATAAATCGCGTGTAAATTTAATTTTTTCTAAGACACTAGGAATAAACTCTTGCCCGCCGAATCCTGGGTGTACAGTCATCAGGAGGATCATATCGCATTTATCGAGATATTTTGGAATGAGAGACAAGGAGGTCTCAGGGTTAAACGCAAGCCCCGCTTTAACATTGCATTTGCGGATATATTTTAATGTTTCATCAACATCTTCAGTGGCTTCGAGGTGAAAAATGATTCGATCTGCACCTGATTCAACAAATCTTTCGACATAGTCAAAAGGATTGTAGATCATTAAATGCACATCAAGGAACATATTTGTCGCCCGGTTAATAGCGGCGCAAGCCTGTGGGCCCATGGTAATATTGCGCACGAAATGGCCATCCATCACATCAATATGGAGGAGATTAGCTCCGGAATCTTCAATACGTTTTGCTTCATCAGCCAGGTAGCCAAAATCTCCGGCCAGAATAGAGGGGGCGATTTGTATGGGTAATTTTTCTTTTTTCACAATTGTATCCTAATCTTTAGTCGAAATGAGTATAGCGGGTTGCGATTTTTTTCGCACCCCTAACAAAAACCGGTCTGTCTCATAGAAAAAACGGGAACGGATGGGAAGGTTTTTGTGTTGCGATTATCTCACCGGAATAGCATCCCGACTTGCCAGCGAGGGAGCAGCAGCGGCAGCAATTGCTTGAGCGAATTTTTCCCTCTCTTCTAAATCATTAGAATGGAAAATAAAGCCTAAATAATTGATTTCTTGCACTTTAACATAGGTAGAAACCGTACTTAAATTAGGCATAGACATATGATGGATAACTCGATTGAGTTCCTCTTTCAAACTTCCATTCGGAGTTGTTATCAATATATAGATAGAATCATCCCGATGAGTCATTTTTATCATTCCCTCTCCCCCCTCTTTTTGGCCCGTCGCAGTCTGCATCAACAAAAATAAAATTTTAAGTGATCTTGGGTCCAATACTGCGCGCATCATGGGTGGAGAAAGTGAGTAAAAGAAATTTTCTAACATCCAGTCATTATAGCGTATATTTTCTTGCTTAAGGAGCGCTTTTAATGACGAAAGAAGTTCTGTCTGCTTGGTGATCATACCACCATTAAAATCCCTGACGGGCCCTAAAAGACGGGTGATTTCCGAAACAATGGCATGGCGGGCTCTTGATAGGTCGATCGAATGATCAATACGGATAAAGTTTTCCTTATTAAATTTAACATGGAAGACTGTTGCATCCTTAGGATATTTTTTGCGGATAATCCCTAATTTTCTTGTTCTATCGTGAATGTACTCGATGAAAGTATTCCCCTGTTCAAAGATCTCTTTGATTGTTCGATGGTCTTTATTGAGGATACGAACGAGGATCACTGTAAAATAAAGGTTATTGTGAGTCTGGTTATCGAAAGATATCACAAGCTGTGGAAGATCTCCCGCATATTTAAGCTGATTGCTCAAGCTCATAATATGGCGCATGATCTCTTCATCGTTCCTTGGCATAAACACAGGTGGTAATAGATCCTCTATGTGGTGTGTTAAATCTTTCGGAAGATCATGCTTTAACTGATTAAATTCTTGGGAAGTAAAAGGTTCGCCATTGATTTTCTCTATTTCCAGATATAGGGTTGCAATAGGTTCTGAACCGCGTCGATTGTAGAAATAGGAATTTTCAACAGCTTTTACTCCTGGCATATGTGCATGAATGGCTTTAAGAAGATGCCGCTGCTCAAACATTTCTTTGTCACGTACAAAATTGATCCCTGCCATGATACCAATCACATTTTTTCCGCCAATCTTTGCATGGAAAATCTTAATTTTTTGATACCGTGCCTGTGGAGTCAATTTTATCAATTCGCGTAGTTGTTTTCTGAAAAAATAGTGTAAACAAACTAAGCGGGAAAGGTGGCGCGTTTCACGTGCAGATTTAAATTCTTCTGTCGAAAGCATGAGAACGTGCTGCATCTCAGTAAAAATAGTTTGATCGAATATGGATGTGAATTTTTCAGTGATATATGCAATTTGTTCCTGAATAAATCCTGTTTTCTCATCGACAGAAAGTCCCTTGATCTCCAGAATTCTGTGTGCATAGTAGGCTGAACGTAGTCCAATTGCAATTTCAGATTCAATGATCGGATAATTTTTTTGGATTTGATCGAGATGTTTTGGGTCTTCAACGCGGATCATCACTTCGCATAGATTGAATAGGTCTGAACTTATTTCAGGCATTCTAAAATCCACATTGTAGACCAAAAGAACATTCAAACGTGTCCCAGGCACTAGCCAACGGCTTATCATTTCATAGAAAAACTTAAAGGCACTAGGACGTGATTTCATTACAAAATAGAAGGAGATTGTCGAAGGGACTTCATTAAGGGGCGTGCAAAATATTTGCGGGAAATTTTGTTCAGGATTTGGGGAGGTAAAAAAGTTTGGAGGCAATATTTTCTTCAAGGTCCTTCGGATGATTTGAGCGTATAAGGCAGGAGTATGCCTTTCGGTCTGTAGATCTAGTGGAGTCAGAATGTGGGGCATTCCATCTAAATCTAACATGATTCCTCATAAATGGGTGTGGAAGGGCGTGTCAAATCATCCTCGCCAATCCAAGTCCCTTGAATGGCTGAAGAGTTAAAGGAAAGAACATGGAGTGGAAGATTATTTTTTTCTGCAAGTTCGATACAGCGTGAATGAAGCACTTTTGCCCCTTGCCTTACAATATCCAATGCATTCTTGTAGGAAAGTTTTTCCAACATTTTAGCTTCAGGTTCTTTTTTGGGATCGTGAGTAAAAATTCCCGGAACATCTTTAAAAAATTCTACTTGGGAAGCTCCGAGGGATAGTCCAAGAGCAACAGCGGATGTATCAGATCCCCCTCTGCCAAGAGTTGTGATTTCCCCTTTTCTGCTGACTCCTTGGAAGCCGGCAACGATAACAACTTTCCCCTCTTCAAGTGGCTGTAAAAGTCTATGGGGGCGCACTTCGACAATGCGTGCTTCCGAATGTCTATCACATGTAATGATCCCAGATTGGCTTCCAGTAAAGCTGACAGCTTCTTTCCCTTTTGCGGCAAGGGCCATTGCGAGAAGGGAGATGCTAATTCTTTCTCCAACACTCACCAGCATGTCGTATTCTCGGACAGGAGGATTAGGATGCACTTGTTTTGCAAGAGAGATGAGTTGGTTGGTTGTATCTCCCATTGCGCTGACTACAATGGCAACCCGTGGGAAATGGATAAGTCTTTCCAATATAATGTCAGCAATATTTGCGAAATGTTGGGGTGAAGCAACCGCAGCACCGCCGAATTTCATGACAAGCGTTTTTTTCATTAAGAGGTTAAGCCTTTTAGAGTTTGACGCATCATAATAGAAAAGGCATTTCATAGCAAAGCATCCCCAACGCTTGGTTCAAGCAGGTAAAACTATTGCTCGCGCTCTGCGCCTTTGGTTCTCAAAACTTGTTGCTTGCGCTTTGCGCCCTGGAGCTGTGCCCGCGCAGCGGCCTGGAATGCGGTGGCGGAACGAAGTGGAGCTACCGCCTTTGCCCTGACCACAGGAAAAGCTTTTTGAACCACAAGTCTATACTAAACAATGGTTTTTGAGATTGAAAACGTTGCTTGCGGTCAGGGCAAAGGCGGTAGCTCCCTCCGGTCGCCACCGCATTCCAGGGCCTGCGGCACAATGGCTGTGCCATAGGGCACAGCTCCAGGGCGCAGAGCGCGAGCAACAAGTTAGCTATCTTTTAAAAGATGACTTCGATGAGTTGGTCGGGAACGCTAGGTTCTAGGAAAAGCTGGGATGTAGTGATGTTAGCCGTCGCTGACTGAATCGATTTGTTAGCCAAAACGGTAACAGGATAATTTCCTGGAGGAGGCAAGCATAAATAAGAAATCTCCAAAAAGTTTGAATATTCTCCAAACATTGAATAGGGCCGCCCCAACATGTCAGATGCGGCTATAAAATTTCCCTGCTTGATAAATTCACGGATTTTGGTACTGGACACAGTAACTCCATTCAAATGGATTGGATCAATGTACTCCACATAAAAACCATTCTTTTGAGCTAACATCTTCATCACTTGTGGACTTCCCGATCTGTCCTTTCCAAACATCGCATCGTGGCCCAAAATCAGGTGGTCAAATTCAAATCTTTCTTCCAGATAATTTAAGAACTCCTCAGGAGTCTGCTTTGAAAATTTAATTGTAAAAGGCTCACTGATAATATTTTCAAAGCCCATTTCCTTTAATATTTTTATCTTATGAGAAAAAGAATAGATCAAAGGCTTTTCACGAAGTGGATTTAAAACAGAAGAGGGATGATTAGTAAAGGTGAACACTGCCATTTTGGAACCATTGTCGATGACGCGCTTCAATAAAGCTTGATGCCCTAAGTGCACGCCATCAAATGTTCCAAATGTCAGTGTCATATATTCATCCGCAAGGAATTCTCTAATATTGCTTTTGTTTCAACTGATGGGATATTTAACATACCTCCATCAATACAATCTGACAAATGAAATTTTCCACTACGCACACGACTCAATGCACTTAAATGGGCTCCGCAACCTAATTTCTTTCCCAAATCATGCGCAATGCTTCGAACATAGGTTCCTTTACTGCATTTGATGTGCAACTTTACAATGGGATAATCATAACCTTGCATCAATGCTTGGATATTGACCTTCACAGCTTCGCGCTCAACCTCACGTCCTTGACGAGCAAGTTCATAAAGTTTCCTTCCATTGATCTTTTTAGCCGAATACATCGGCGGGACTTGCAAAATGTCCCCTTGGAATTCTTGAAGTACTGTTTCGATATCCTTTTCTGTTGGAATCAAACTTGATGTAGAAACAATGGATCCTTCCGCATCATAAGTGTCTGTTTCAGCTCCCAGAGTAATTTCAGCAATATACTCCTTATCATCGTTTAGAAAACGATTAGAAAGCCTTGTGAAATGGCTGCCGATAAGCATCACCATTACACCTGTAGCCATGGGATCTAATGTGCCAGCGTGTCCAATTTTTTTGACGCCCAAAATTTTCCTTAGGGCGGCAACTAAGCTAAATGAGGTTTTTCCTTGTGGTTTATTCACAAGAAGAACCCCTTGTAAATTATTCATCTTTGGAGCCTTCTCTCGATTCCCTTTCCTCAGAAATTTTTCCGAGAAGCTCTTCGATACGCATATGTTTGTCTACGCTATCATCAAAGATAAATGTTAATGCAGGAAAATGACGCATCACAACTTCTTTTGAAGCTTGCACAGCTATAAACTTCGCTGCAGATTGTAAAGCTTGCAGGGTTTCATTTTTTGCTTTTTGGTTTCCAATCACGCTAATGTAAACTTTCGCGTGGTAGAGATCTTTTGTGATCTCTACCCTAGTAACAGTAAGGAGCTCATTCACATGAGGATTTCGTACCTGACTGCGAATGACATCAGAAATCACCTCTTTCAATAGCGAATTTAATCGGTCCACTCGTTGCTTGGCCATGTGAGAACTCCTTAAATTAAAGTTCCTGTGTAAAGTAGGTGATTTCATAGGATTCGATAATATCACCTGGCTGGGAATCATTGAAGTTCGTGAGTAAAATACCACATTCAAGTCCCTTTGTGACTTCACGCACATCTTCCTTCACCCGTTTAAGGGAAGAAATTTGACCCTTCCAAACAACATCCTTTCCACGGCGCAGTCTAACAGGATTGCTACGGATAATCGATCCCTCGATGACTTGACATCCTGCGATCACACCATGATGAGATGATTTAAAGGTTGCTTTAACTTCCGCTTTGCCTTTCTCATTTTCTTGTGGAATCTTATCGAGCAGCGCTTTCATCAAGGCCTTCACATCGTCAATAGCATGATAAATAATGTCATGCATACGGATCTGAACTCCAAATTGCTTTTGGAGATTTTCAGCGTGGCTCTCGATTTGTGTATGGAAACCGATAATAACAGCTTTCGATGTCACGGCTAATTGTACATCAGATTCTGAAACTTCACCTACACCACTAAATATGATGTTCGGTTCAACTTTCTGCGATTGAATTTTCATCATCGCGGTACGAAGAGCTTCAAGCGATCCTTGTACGTCTGCACGTAGAATAACATTCAGAATTTTCTTCGTTCCTTCGGATGCTTGCTGAACTAAATTGTCCATAGACAATTTTTTCTTTTGCTGCATGACCAACTGTCTTTGACCCTGCATACGGGCTTCAGCAATATCGCGTGCTTCTTTTTCTGATTTAACAACAATGAACTCTTGACCGGCTTCTGGTAGGCCTGAAAGACCTGTGATCTGAACTGGAGTCGAAGGAGTAGCTTCTTCTAATTCTCTTCCAAATTCGTCTCTCATTGTCTTGACCCGGCCCCAATGCTGCCCGAAAACAAGCGAATCATTTTTGCGAAGTGTTCCGTTTTGAACAAGCACTGTCGCAACGGATCCAAGGCCTTTGTGCATTTCTGATTCCAGCACTCTTCCACGGGCACGGCCATGTGGGTTGGCTTTAAGTTCCAACACCTCGGCTTGAAGCGCCAACATTTCTAGAAGGTTCTGAATACCGGCTCCATTCACAGCTGAGCAATTCACAGTAATTGTTTGACCACCCCAAGCTTCTGGCAGAAGTTCATTGTCAGCAAGCTGACGATAAACTAACTCAGGATTAAAGTTGGGCTTATCAGATTTATTGATCGCAACAACCATTGTCACATTAGCAGCTTTAGCATGGTTGATCGCTTCAACGGTTTGTTGACGAATCCCTTCATCCCCTGCCACAACCAATACAACGATATCGGTCACATCTGCTCCACGAGCACGCATAGCAGAAAATGCCTCGTGACCTGGGGTATCTAGAATTGCAATATCTCCAACTGGAGTTTGGCATCTAAATGCACCAATGTGCTGAGTGATGGCTCCAGCTTCACCTGCAGCTCTATTTGAGTTACGAATGAAGTCGATCAAGCTGGTTTTACCGTGGTCAACGTGGCCCATAAAGGCAACTACTGGTGGACGAATTTGCAATTGATCTGCTGGGCTTTGACCAATCTCTTCCTTAACTGTGTGTTCAGTGACCCTAATTCTACGCTCTTCTGACGTATCGATTGTGATTTCACAACCAAATTCGTGACCGAGCAATTGGATTGTGGTCTCATCCTCTAGCAAGTCGTTCAACGTAACAACAATTCCTTGCAAAAATAATTTTGCAATGAGTTGTGAAGCTTTCAACTTCATCTCTGCTGCTAGGTCTTTAATAGAAATCGGTGTTCGCACTGCTAAATGTGTAGGACGGTCTGGAATAACCTCTTCTATCTCTTTGAACTTGGTTGGACGCTTTTTACGCCATCCACGGTGTTCGTCTTCGGTATCTCTTAGTCCTTGGCGGTCGCGAGCGTCGAATCCACGGTCCGATTCAGTCTTGCGAGCTGGCTTTAGATCGCGGAATTCCTTAACTTTGGCACCTTTTGATTTTTTTGCATCTTCTTGGGAAGACTCTTCTTCAGCATCTCTTCTTCCTTTTGATTTGCCTTTTGACTCCAAACCTCTGTTTTCAGCCGCCAAAGCTTTTTCAGGTGACAGCTCTGTTGGCAATTCTCTGCCGGGCTGATTTCTTGGAGTTCCTCTTGGCGGCAAGATATCCTTTATATGCCTACCTGTAGGACCCAATTTTTCGTATGGGGCTTGTCGTGGCTCATCAGGTCCACCGGGTCTATTTCTTTGTTCTTGCGGTTGGAAAGGTCTGTCCCTTCTTTCTTGAGGCCTTTGCCAGCCTCCTTCCTGAGAATGGGGAGGTCTGTTTCTTGTATCATGACCATGATATGGGGGTCTGTTTCTTGAATCTTGTGTTGGATAGGAGGGTCTTGGCCTTGACTCTTGACCTTGTGAAGGCTGAGATCTATGTCTATAATCTTGGGTTGGTTGTTGAATAGGCGGTCTTGGCCTTGTTTCAGAAATCTGCTGAGGTTGCTGTGTAGGCTTATCCGTTTTATGAAACTTTTCAGCGCTTTCCACTTTTTCTTGAGTGCGTTCTGGAGCAGGCTCATCTTTCTTCACTTGGACTGCAGGCTCTGATACAATAGATACCGGCTCTTTAGTCTCAGCTGGAGGAATATTTTCAGTTTTTTCCTCTTTAGCTTTTGCAGGATGTTTCTTTGATTTTTCCTCTTCAATTGGAGCTTCTTCGGCTACCTTTATTTCCTCAGCAGGTGCTTCAGGAATAGAGGCAGGCGCGAGGGTTTCCTCTGCCGGATGCATCTCTCCTTCTCCACCTTCAAGATTCTTTTGAGGAGCGAAAACCGATTTCGACCGCGCGCGTATACGAGGCGGTTCCTCTTTGGGCTGATCATCTTTTGGAAGCTTATCCTCTTTGGCATTAGCGGCAGCTTCGGCTGCGGAAGTATCTGTTGCTTCCTGCTTCTTTTTAGCCAATTTATCCTTGACACCAGTCAAGTTGATCGCCTGGGCAATTTGGGTATTTTTTATATTAATTTTTAGGTTCTTAGCCAACGCTTAAATCCTCTGCTTACGAATTTTTTCCAAGATCTTATCAGCGGTATCCAGGCTAATACCAGGAATAGCCGCTAGCTCTTCAGGTGCAGCCATCAGGATCTTGCGGGGTGTGTTATATCCTTTATCTTTCAAGTGCTCAAATACAAGACTTGGGACACCTTCAATGCTTTCCAAGGTTTTATCCAAGGCTGGGTCATCTGAAGTGGCGAGTTCTGTTCTTTGAATTGCCATAGTCTTATTATAATCTGTCATCTTCTGAACTTCAAGATCATATCCAATAAGCTGGCCGTTCAGGCGGGCATTCATCCCTTTTTTGCCTATGACGGTCGCTAAATCATCGTCATCCACGACAATAGAGATCACTTGATCGTCATTATTGACGTTGATTTTGCGGATTTCAATCGGGTGCAATGCATTTTGAAGAAGCTCCACAGGGTCTTGAGCAAATGGGATGATGTCGATTTTTTCGTTATGGAGCTCTCGCATAACATTCTTGACCCTCATTCCGCGCATACCTACGCATGCTCCAACGGGGTCCACTTTAGCATCAGTTGAACGTACAGTCAGTTTTGTGCGGTAGCCTGCATCCCTAACGATCTTGTCAATGACAATGGTACCATCGTTTAATTCAGGAACTTCTTGGATAAGAAGCTGTTTCACGAATTCTGGGTGGCTTCTTGAGAGAATAACCTCAGCGCCGCCATTTTCAGTGTCTTTCACTTCCAGAAGCAAGGCAAGGACTTTTGATCCAACCTGATATTTTTCAGTTTTAGGATAATGCTTCATAGGCATGATTGCTTCAACTTTTCCAAGGTCAACAATAAGATTTGCACCGCGAACGAAACGTTTGACAGTTCCGGAGATCAACTCATTTGTGCGATGGCGGTATTCTTCATAAATGACGTCCCTTTCGGCCCCACGGAGTTTTTGAGTAATGATTTGTCTGGCCTTCTGGGCAGCGATTCTTCCAAAGTCTTTAGGTGTGGCAATCACATCGATGAATTGTCCAATTTCGCATTCCGGGTCTATTAAACGAGCTTCCTCAAGAGAGATCTCTTGGGCCGGAACCTCGACATTTTCGACGATCTCTTTTTCGCAGTACACATCAATTTTTGCGCTCTTTGGGTTGATGGTCACTGTGACATTTGATGCACCCTGGATACTTTTACGAGCGGCAGCGCGAAGGGATTCCTCTATTGCTCCGATAACTACTTCCCTTTTGATGCCTTTTTCTCTTTCGAGATACTCGAAGATGGCAATGAGATCTTTATTCATTGGTGATGCCTCTAATATTAAGGAATTCAGAAGTCAGAATTTGGAAGTCAGAAAATTCGGTCTTCCAAACCTACCTCTATCCATTTGTTATTTTTTCTCTGTCCCTGAAGGAAAGTCAGCAGACAGAATCCAGAAATATGAAGGTGAAGTCAGAATCCAATTTCAGAATTCTGACTTCTGTCTTCTGTTCAACTATCCATTGTCTTCGTCTTCATCAGAGTACTTGCCACGTTTAGAAGAGTGCTCTTCTTTGCCTTCTTCCTTATCTTTTTTCTTGCGGCGGCCTGATGTCATGACAATATCATCGCGATTGAATTGGTTCTTATCGATCATATATTCTTTGATCGAAAGAGCGATCTTTTTGTGCTCTGGATCCAATTTAATCACTTTCGCTGTGACTTCATCCCCTTTGGAAACCACATCTTCTACCTTGCCAAATGGTTGGTCGGAGAGTTCAGTTACATGGATGAGCCCTTCAATACCGCTTTCAAGCTCTACAAATGCGCCAAAAGCTGTGATCTTTGTCACTTTACCTTTAACGAGTGAGCCAACCGGCATTGTTTTTTCGATCGATTCCCAAGGATTGTCGCTTAGTTGTTTTACGCCAAGAGTGATTTTTTTGCTTTCACGGTCAACGGAAAGAACAACGGCATCCACGATATCCCCTTTCTTAAGGATTTCGGAAGGGTGGGAAACCTTTTTGATCCAGCTTAGATCGGAAATATGGATCAATCCTTCAACGCCTGGCTCCAACTCCACAAATGCGCCGTAGTTGGTGAGGTTGCGGATTTCAGCTTTCACGTTTGTGCCTGGAGGATATTTTTGGCCAACATCATCCCATGGATTGCTTTCAGTTTGTTTGATACCGAGAGAGATCTTTCCTTCATCTTTTTGGATGGAAAGAACAATCGCTTCAACATCATCACCTTTGCTGACAACTTCACTAGGATCTGTAACGTTTTTCACCCATGACATTTCGGAAACATGGATCAAGCCTTCGATGCCTGGTTCGATTTCGATGAATGCGCCATATGGAAGCAAGTTGACAATCTTACCTTTAACTTTCGTTCCTGGTGGGTACTTCATCTCGATCTGATCCCAAGGATTCGCTTCCTTTTGCTTCAAGCCAAGGGCTACGCGGCCTTTGTCTTTATCAACATTGAGGATCATTACTTCGAGTTTTTGACCGAGGTGAACCATTTCAGAAGGATGTTTAATACGCTTCCAAGTCATATCTGTGATATGGAGCAAGCCATCGATACCGTCGAGGTCAAGGAACACGCCGAAGTCAGTGATATTTTTTACGATACCATCGCGAATGTCACCTGGTTGGATGTGCTCGAGAAGTTCAGCTTTCTTAGAGATTCTTTCCGCTTCAATGAGTTCTCGGCGGGATACAACAACGTTCTTACGCTCAATGTTGATTTTGAGGATTTTGAATTCGAATGTCCGATCAATATAGTCATCGAGGTTCTTAATACGCTTGTTGTCAATCTGAGACCCTGGTAGAAATGCCTCCATCCCGATATCGACCATCAAGCCGCCCTTAACTTTACGGAGGACGCGACCTTTAACGATAGAGCCTTCTTCGCAATGTTCGAGGATATATTCCCACTGGCGGAGTCTTTCAGCTTTTTCACGTGAGAGAACAATTTGACCTTTTTCATCTTCAGGTTGATCGAGGAGGACTTCAACTTCTCCATCGAGAACGAGTGTAGAAGGGTCAGAAAATTCCTTAATAGGCACTAAGCCTTCAGACTTCAGGCCGACATCGACAACAACGTGGTCTTTTGTGATTTCTACAATTCTGCCTTTAAGAATTGTTCCTGGGGACATTGAAGAGGGAGCCTCTTCGCTAGGTGCGCCTTTTTCGTTTCTAGAAAGTAGGCTTTTAAATAGTTCGGCATCAGAGGCCTGGAATTGGACATCGTCAACAATGTTGCTTTCGTCCCACGTATGCTGTGGATGTTTAGACATTTAAGGGTTTCTCCTGGTTTATAATAATCGCGAGATCTACCTATCCTGGCATCTGGCTAACTGCAGATGCATCTTTTTGTGCTAGGCAGAGTGGGAAACACTTACCTTGGAGGGGCGTACACCAAAGGATGCAACTTGCTGGGAGCAAGACTGCTACAATAGACAAAGCGCGCTAAATATAACAGCCTACCAGACTTTAAAGAAAAAAAGCAATCGAAATTAAAATCAAATTCCTCCATGGTGAGGTTAGGATCTCAATCACTTATTTCAAGCTAAGTCTGATCGATAGTTCAATCCGGTACAATTGACTATAAATAAAGATTTTATTTTACCTTGTTTGGGGGTGAAGTATGGCATTCGATGCAAGGAGTTTACAAGTAGGTAGGGGCGCAGCCGTCGTAATGATTCCTTCCAGGGAGCCGGATTCGTTAAAACAAATACTCTCTATCGATCCCACCAACTTTTTTTATTCAATAGAAGAGATCTGCAGTCTGTGTAATAAATATATTAGTTCAGTGCCGCCAGATGAAGGCACTGCGATAAGAAAAGTTGCGATCAGTACTGTGCTGTCTGGAACAGAGCTTCGGATAGCGTCAATTTCAATGGAACAATTTTTTGAATCTCTAAGTTTCATTCAAAAAATATGTCCATTTGATCAATTGGAAAATTCACAGAAACGAAAAGTGATGAACTGCTGTTTTCTTTTTGCCAAAGAGAATGGACCCACAGAAAAATTCCGCACTCAACTTTGGCAAGGGTTTATTACGGTTTATGGACCAGATTCCGAAATAGGGTCTGTTAAACAAGCTGCAATTCTTTTTATGGACAGCTGCTTAACTTTTTTTGAGGAGAAAAAACCTGAGGAAAATGAATGTATTGATGCAATGGATATGTGTTTAGGATTCTTGCATAAGGCTTGGAATCTAGTGGATACCACTGAAGGGAAGGATCCCATAACAGACGCCGAATTTGGATACTTGAAGCAGGATTTTATTTATAATTCATTATCCTGCGTTAGGGCTGACAATTTTATTCCCATTTTAGAAAAATTTGTTTTAAACAACCATTTATGGGTTTGGAATGCTAAATATAAAGAACAATTTTTTCTAAAATTTAGAAATATTATTTTAAATTTTGACTCCTACATAAAATTTGCGCAAACACTATTGAGATTCAATCAAATTCTTCATAGCACCGACCAATGTGATGTGGTCTCTTGGCTAATGGTGAAATGTTTGTTAAGGATGAATCGGCTCTCATTTTCCTCTACCCATAAAGTCATGTATTGGCTTATTCATATGCCCTCCTCTACCCAAAGATTTATTGCTTCTGAATTTGAAAAAGAACTTAAAGCACATTTTTCTAAATTTGGAACATTAGAGATCAAAGATTTTCCATCGATAAGTTGGGAAATTTTTGGATTCACCGAAAGTGATTGCAATTGGGCAAAAAAGTGGGTGGACCTTTTGCAAAAATTTAGTCTGTTTTTTTCAACTTTAACTCATGGATCTAAGCCTGAGTTGATGGATGGAATCCAAAATTACTTTGTTTTTTTCATTTTTAATGCTGTTGAAGATAAAAAAATCAGTGAGCTAGGGATTATATTAAAAGGCTTGAGGACTATTGGAGACACAGTTGGAAGTTATCCTACTCGCCTAGGATCTCGTGACAATGTCATTACCCTATCGAACTATCTTTCCAATAGGTTGGAAGTCGGGACAGAAGAGGATGAGGATCATTTCCGCAAAGAATATGCTGAAGGACTAAAAATGGACCTCACATGGGAAGATGAGGTCGTCAACTCCTTTGTTGAGCTGTCTGATATTTCCAAAGAGACTGCGAATGAGTTGATAGATATCCTTGCGGGCTGGGTGGAAATGATCTTTTTGGGCGAGCAGAAAAAGAGAGAATTGCTTCCCGTCCATTTAAAGGCATTTAATGCCGAAGGGATTATGCGCAGCATTTTTCTTCAAGCAGGAAATCAAGCTAGAAATAAAGATATTTCCATCAATTTCTACCGCTATGCATTATCTACAGTTGATAAGAAGGTCTATTTTACAGAAGAAGATTTCCAAAGAATTTTAGAAGGGATCGAACACGAAGATTTTCCTTTGCAAGACACACTAGAGCTTTACAAAACTGCCAGAGCCAATTTATTTCTATTAGAAAAAGATCTGAATGCTTTGACAAGGGCTTTATTAAATAAATTTTCATCAACACATGAATTGTATAGCGAGGAAGATTTCAATTACATTTGGGATTTATTGGTCAACGATCAGAGAATAAAAAGCTATAATGAAGCAGAAAGAGGCCTTTACATCAGATATTTGCAAAGCCTTAATGAACAAATGGAGAAAATGTTCACTAAGGTTTTTCTTATGAAGGATACTCTAACCCTATGCAAGGTGCAGAAGTATGAGCATGAAATAGGACTCCATCTTGCCAAATTAGATAAACTTAGCAAAGCACTTGAACACTCAAGAAGTGTAGACTTAATTGAAAAGGCTAGAGACGAACTTTCCGCACATGAAGTTATGTTCGACTTTAATGAATATTTTATGAGCGGCAATCGTGCGAGATTAGAAGACTGGAAAAAAATAGTAGGTAAGTTGACAAACGGCATAGATTTGGATCAAAAGTATCTCTTAAACTGGGTCAAAATTTACCACCTAGAGATCAAACGACTAATCGAAATATTCGGCCAGAAAGAGTGGTTGTTCTCCCATCATAAGAAACCCCATCACCTTTCTCCTTCAATGGGAAGGGTTCTGAAATTAAATCAATCGCAAAGCTCAGCAAAAGCTTTAATTATGCTTTTAGAGTATGCAATTTATTTCATTGTCGACCATGTCATGGAAAGAATTCAAACCTTTAAAGATGAAAACAATCAGTTATTCGAAAAAGAATCGCAAATCTACAAAGATGCAAAAGAAAAAGCAAGTCAAGCCTCAGATGATGTGAGTACCTACTTTAAAAGTACAGTTCCAAATCCTGCTTCCGCATTTGATTAGGATGGAGGTTGCTTGTGAGCAGTCCAAATATTTTGCTTATTTTAGATTGTGATTCCATTCCTGATAATTCACTTTCGCGACTACATCATAGAAGTACATCACTTTCCGATCTGCATGAAGAGGAGAATTTTGATACACTACTTAGCGAATGCAAAAAACGTTGTGAAAAAAATATCGATAAAAACTTTAAGCATGCAGCTTTTGAACTGCTTTCGAAAGCCCTAAGAAAAAATGTCACAGGATGGCATTTCACAACCTTCCAAGATCAGTTGAAAAAAGTTTTAAGCTTATATGAAGGAGAGGAATTACCTGCAATTGCATCCAACGAATTTCTCGACCAATTTTTTTCCCTGAATCTTAGAGTTAATCCTGAGCCCTATTTCAAGGAAGAAAATGAATTTTTAAATTTTTGGGAATTTTTTGGAAGGTCAGTATTTCCAAAAGAATCTAAAATCTGGAACCTTCTTGCAATCCATTACTGTAACTATTTGTATTCGTGCAGAACGTTTGAATGCAGTATCGAACATCTTCTAAAATATTTAAATATTTATATCAGACGTTCTACAGAATTAAATAAATCAGAAGAATTCAGAATTGTTTATTTGAGGCTCTACGTATTTTTTTATGACCTAGACCCAAATAATAAGGAACTCCTCATACTAGTTCAACGGATAGGAGGACTTGATCTAAACTGGATCTCTGAGTTGTTACTCACTATGGAAATAGCTGAAAGGAATGAGGCCTGCTTAGATGACTTAATGGGTAAATTACTGTTAAAGCTATTTCAAGAATATACCTTTGACCAGATTCCGCAACATCACTTTGAAAACATTCTAAAAAACATTTCAAAATTTATTAAAAGGAATCAGAGCAGAGCCTGGTTGGCAGAACATAAAAATCTTCTCAAAAAGCTATTCAACACCTCTTTTTGTTTACATAATATGTTGGAATATAGATTTCAATGGAAAGAGAAAGAGAAGATAGACGACATAGAACGTTTTGCCTTTTATATGCAGTTGTTTGATCCTGTTGTAGAGGATGCAGAGGAGATTTCAGAACTATTTCCTGATAATGAATCGTTGATGGCTAATTTAAGAATTGAATTAATCAGAGCGGTAATTAACGAAATGAATAGATTGCATAAATTTGAATCTAAAACCTCTTCGCCAAGAGAATTAAGGTCATCTACTTCTCCTCGTGGAAATCCTATGGCCCGTATGGTGGCTATGACGAATTTGACACCCATCAAAAAGTATTTGGAAATTTTGGGTCTATCCCTTGCATTACAGTTACCAAAAGAGGGCGGCTATTTGGAAAAAGTTATGCAGATCGCTTCCCAATATGAATGTCTTAAGCCTCTCCTAGAAAAACTGGGGAGCAAGGAAACTAGGCCGTGACGTTGTGGAAGGAGCACCTCGCAAAAATTAACCACGGAGTTCACGGAGGACACGGAGGGAACAACAGAATAGGAACCTTTGGTGTTCCACTTTGTGATGCTCGCACCCCATAACTACTCTCTTAAATATTTTTGTAAGAGTAGTTTACAGGATATGTTTGTAAAGTGTTACCTATGTTGGTGAACTAAAGTGTTACCTATGTCGGTGAACTGGACCCCCTCCGTGTCCTCTGTGCACTCCGTGGTTAATTTTAAGGATAGGACTACAAACCTATACCCCTACTAGTCGTAACATCGGAAAATCGCGTTGAATTTTTGCGACAACTTCACGAGGGATATCGCAGCGTGAGATATCCAACTCCTCCAAGCTTCGAATTTTGTCAACAATTTCGACAAGAGCGGTGTCGCTTAGATTTGTTCGAGATAAATTCAGCTTTACTAATCTTGATGTAGGCTTTGCAAGCATCCTGAAGCCATTTTCAGACAATGAACGACATTCTTCAAGACTTAATTCTCTTAAACGACTGCATCCGTTCACAATGATTTGTAGGTCACGATCTTGAAGCTGATGGCATCTTGCAAGATTTAAGCTTTCCAAATTTTCCCAACCTTGTAGACTTGCCCATCCATTTGTTGTAATCAGGGTTGCACTTGGGATAGATACTTTTGTCATTTGAGGAGTCGCATTTATCAAAGATCTCAAAGTTTCATTTGTGATCCATGGAGCTCTAGCAGCAGTAAATTGATGAACTTTTGAAGGAATCTCTAGTAAATGACTCGAAAATTCATTGCTATCGCTAACATCAATCCCTTTTAATTTGGGGGAACCTAACATCACATCGACAAATGCTTGCTCTTGTGCAAGCTCTCCCCTACAAATAATATCCGTCACAACGGGAGCCAATTTCCGATACGTTTCTAGAGCAATTGTCCTGAAGTTGGTAAATTCTACGGTAAAATCTTTAGTGTCGTTGTTTACAATCTTGATTGGATAGTCCAGACTATTAAAAAAATCGATGCATTCATGTCTAAGAATGCCCCAATTTTCCTTTTGAGCTTGAATAAGAGTAGGAATGACATGCTCATTATCAATATAGCGGTTAAGGCTTAGCTGACAGAGATCAGCAAGTTTAGGAATATCCCATTTTTCAGCAAATCGAAGGATCTCTAGAATTTCTGCTCTGCTTTGTTTCCAGAGATTATCTAGTGTTCCCTCGTTAATGAACTCGATCAATTCTTTGAGTTCTTTTTCCGATACTCCTTTGAGTTCAAAACTTTTCTTATTTTTGCTCCAGAGCTCCTCCCTGATCAAATCTTTAAAGATGGAAGAGGTGGTTCCGAAAAGCATGGCATTAATAGGGTAGGAATGATCTCCAGAAATTAAGGCAATATTATGAGGGATAAGTTTTTTTAAGGTGGAATAGCGGCTATAAATGATTTTTGCAGCATCTTCCGCAATATCAGTGCCTAATCTACCTTGTGTGTATTGCTGCGTCAGCCATGCAATCATCTGCGTCATAAATTCTGGATTGCGGTTGATCCAAACATCATCGTCGCTGACAGCTTCAAAAAATTTGACAAGCTTATGCGTATCTTGCACGAGTTCAGAAAAAACTTGATTAGGTTCCTGAATATTGCGCAGGTATTCTAATTCTTTTGGCAAAATAGGAGGTAACTGCATTTATAACCTTAGTTTAATTGAATTTAATACAATAATTTGAAATAAAAGGACAGAAGACAGAATTCAGAATTCGGAAGACGGAAGTCAGAAGGTACTAAAGTTCAATTCTGACTACTGAATTCCGAATTCTGTCTTCTGACTTCCGACTTCTGTCTTCCGCCTATATTTCTTTGTGGAATTACCAGATTTCGAATTCGAGCGCTCGGGAAGGAATACCCCCATTATCAATGACGTGTCGCTGCTTTGTCGCAAGTCCTATTTCTTTTGCTAAGACCTGGCTTCCTGTCAGGACAACTCCTTTTCCTGGCTTGTCGATTTGCCTTTTCATGAAGTCCCCAAGGGCCCTATAAAGTGGAATTAACGTTTCTGTTTCTTCTAGCCTAAGACCATAGGGAGGATTGGTTACAATCATTTTTGGAGCAATAGAAGGTTTATAATCCCTCACATCCGATTGGACAATGTCAATCACTTTATCAAAGCCTGCGGCTCTCACATTCGACTTTGCAATACGGACTGCATTTTTATTAATATCTGCTCCAAAAAATTGACCTGAAAGCAAGTTTACTCTTTTACCATCCAGCTCATTTTTGACTTTTAACCATTCTACTTGATCAAAGGCTGGAAGGTTCATAAAACCCCATTTATTACGCAAATAACCGGGTGGAATATTTGCAGCCATTAATGCGGCTTCAATCAAAAATGTCCCTGAACCACAGCAAGGATCGCACAGTGGCATTCCAGCTTCATAGCCTGTTAAATAAAGGATTGCTGCCGCTAAGGTTTCTTGCAATGGAGCTTCGCCACTTTCAAGACGGTAGCCTCTTTTGTGTAGAGGTTGTCCAGAAGTATCAATACTGATAACCCCTTTTGGACCCTCTATGAAAAGATTAATTTGCACATCTGGATTGTATGTATCAACATTGGGTCTATCTCCTGTCCGCTCGCGCCAATAGTCGCAAATAGCATCCTTGACAACTTGAGCTGCAAAGAGGGAATTGCGAAATTCTCTGTGATTGACGTGTGAATCAATTGCGAAAGTTTGACGTGACTTACTATACCTTGACCAATCGATCGCTAGTGCATTGTCGTAAAGATCATATTTATTTTTAACACTAAAGTAGGCAATAGGAAAGAGGACTCTGCTTCCAATGCGCGACGCATAGTTAAGGCGATAAATATCAGAATAGGAATGGACAGAAACATAGACCCCAGCATACCCTGCAGCGGTATCTTCATATCCAATGGATTTCAGTTCTTGTAGGAGGAGCTCTTCTAAAGAAGGTGCACAGGTAACAAAAACTTTGCAAGGGAAGGAAATCGGTTTCCAGCGAGGGCGATTCATTTTTAGTCCTTATTCAGATCGATGTTTTAGGAATTTTAATTCTATGGCTTACTACACCGTGTTCCAAAATGGACACAATGGACAGTATGGACATGGACACAATGGACAATATGGACGAAGTACAAACAAATTCAGCCCTACCGTCCATATTGTCCATTGTGTCCATATTGTCCATTGTGTCCAGTCCATACTGTCCATTAATTATGCATAAAAAGGATAACATCCCCATCTTTAACAATATATTCTTTACCTTCCATGCGTACTTTGCCGGCTTCTTTGGCTGCTACACGACCATTATACTTTACCATATCGTCGTAGGCTACGACCTCAGCTCTGATAAATCCTTTCTGAAGGTCGGTGTGAATCTTGCCTGCGGCTTCCGGAGCTGTCTCCCCTCTGTGGATTGTCCAAGCCCTTGTTTCAATTTCTCCTGTTGTCAAATAGGTGATTAATCCCAACATATCAAAAGATGCCTTAATGAGCCTTTGTAGGCCTGATTGTTGAAGACCCAAACTTTCAAGGAATGGTTTTCTTTCGTCCGCAGGAAGCTGAGCGATCTCTTCCTCTAACTTCGCACAGATTGGAATAACGCTATTTCCCTCTGCCAGAGCATATTCACGTACCCTTTGGACAAATTCATTTTCCATTTCCGGTAAGTCTGCTTCACTTACATTGCAGGCATACAATACCTTTTTAGCTGTCATAAATGGATAGGGCCTTAAAAGCTCTCTCTGCTCAGGTGTCAATTCAAAAGTTCTTACAGGCTTATTCTTATCCAGGTGATCCTTTATTTTTAGCAATAGATCATAGGTCGGCTGTAAATCTTTTTTTGCTTTAAGTTGCTTTTCTAGCTTACCTAAAACATTGTCCACCATCTGCAAGTCAGACAGTCCAAGCTCCAGGTTGATAACCTCAATATCACTGATTGGATCCACTTTACCACTGACGTGGATAATGTCTGAGGATTCAAAGCACCTGACAACATGCACAATGGCATCTGTTTCCCGTATGTTAGCAAGAAATTTGTTGCCAAGCCCTTCACCCTGGGAGGCTCCCGCAACCAGACCTGCGATATCCACGAACTCCATCGGCGCATAAACTATTTTAGCGCTACCTGAGAGCTTTGAAAGGACTTCTAACCTTGGATCATAGACCTCCACCACCCCAACATTCGGATCGATCGTGCAGAACGGGTAATTAGAAGCAGGAGCTAAATTGGATGTCAAAGCATTAAATAATGTTGATTTGCCCACATTAGGTAGCCCAACAATGCCGCATGAAAGACGAGCCATTCAAAACCTCAAAGCAGTAATTTGTAGAAGTTAATAAGAATAAACTATAATAGGAATTGATAGCATCCTAAAAATGGTGACCTTCTTATGGAAAAAGATACTTTATATCAGCAGGCCAATGTTTCTTCTAATGCAAATATCATTGAAAGACAGCGCCAATTCTTCCAAACTGGTAAAACACGCTCTTATGAATTTAGAATTGAACAACTAAAGAAATATAAATCCCTGCTAAAGAAGAATGAAGATAAAATCATAAATGCCCTTTACACAGATATGCATCGAAATAAAGCCGAAGCAAATTTTGAGTACCTTTTATGCCTTATCGAAGTGGATGAAGCGATAAAAAATCTTAAAAGTTGGATGATCCCAGTCAAAGCTCCTTCGAATATCCTTTTATTTCCTTCCAATTCACAAACTTACTATGAGCCTTATGGAGTCTCTTTGATCATTGCTCCGTGGAACTTTCCCTTTTTACTGACATTTAATGCACTTGTAGCAACACTCGCAGCGGGAAATTGTGTGATTGTAAAACCTTCAGAAATAGCACCTGCTTCAGGAGAGTTAATTAAAGAAATTTTATCCAACTTCTCTGAAGAATATATATATACAGCCATGGGTGGTCCTGAAGTATCTGAAGGGCTACTTAAGGAAAAATTTGATTTTATATTTTTTACCGGTGGAACAGCTATTGGAAAAATTGTAGCTAAAGCTGCGGCTGAACATCTTACCCCGACAGTTCTTGAATTAGGTGGAAAAACTCCATGCATTATTGATGAAACTGCAAGTATAGATTTAGCTGCTCGAAGAATCGTCTGGGGCAAATTTTTTAATACTGGACAAACTTGTATAGCACCCGATTTTTTATATGTTCATGAAAAAGTAAAAGCTAAATTGATCCCTAAAATGATTGAGGCAATAAAAGAATACTTTTCTAAAGATGCTTACAGCAGCCCTGATTTTGGTAGAATTATCAACAGAAAACATTTTGAGAGAATCAGAAAGCTCATTTCAAAAGATAAAGTGATTTATGGAGGCCAAACGATTATCGATGATAATTTTATTGGACCTACATTGATGGACAATGTAACTTGGGACGATCCTGCCATGAAAGAGGAAATCTTCGGCCCTATTCTTCCGATTTTGAGCTACAGCAACTTTGATGAGATGATAAAGACCTTGCAGTCGAAGCCTTCCCCTTTGGCCCTTTATCTCTTTACCACAAATAGAAATCATGAAAAAACAGTGATGGACAAACTTCAATTTGGTAATGGTTGTATTAATGATGTTTTGATGCAATTTAACCCTTATACAGCCTTTGGTGGGGTTGGGAATAGCGGTTGTGGATGTTACCATGGGAAATCGGGTTATGAAAACTTCTCCTATCGTAGAACAATTGTTAAGCGCTCAATCTCTTTCTTTGATTCTATATTTCCTTACCCGAGTAGCACAAACCCAGCCAAAGCTACCCGAATACGCAATTTAACCCGCTGGATACTAGGCAGATAGGACAGAAGGATGAAGGATGAATTATGAAGGATGAATTCAGAAGTCAGAAGTTAGAGGACAGTAGTCTGAATTAGAAAATCATCCTTCATAATTCATCCTTCATCCTTTTTATAAATATTATTGACACTGCAATTCAAACAAAGGTATACTAAATTAGATAAATAGATGATGTTTATCATTTTCTTTTGATTCGGTGACCAAATTACCTCGTTGGAGGCTTTGATTATGGGTGAAAAAACCGAGAAAGCCACGCCGAAGAAGCTAAGAGACGCCCGTAAGAAAGGGCAAGTCGCTAAAGCCCAAGACCTTCCTTCTGCGTTTACTTTTATTATCTCTGTATGGGCCACGGCTGCCTTAAGTGTCTCGCTTTACCATTATTTAGGTGACTTTCTGACTGCTACATTTAATAAGGTTCCAGAAGCCGGTCTCGTCGATGCTCTGCCTGGAATCTTAGGTGAATCTTTTAGGGTTATGCTAATGGCTAGCCTTCCGGTACTGGCCCTGGTGTCTTTTGTGGGGGTCATCATCACTTTTCTTACAGTTGGCCCGGTTTTTGCTCCAGAAGTGTTTAAATTCGACATTAAAAAGTTCAATCCTGTCGATAATTTGAAAGCTAAATTTAAGCTTAAAACCCTTGTTGAACTTCTGAAGTCGATCTTAAAAGTTGGTATTGCTACCTATATTATTTACGATGTTATGTACCATAGCGTTCCGGTGCTGATTCAAACAGTATCTTTACCTATCACCGGAGCCTTGATTGTGTTCCACTCCTTCCTAATGGAAGTAGTCATAAAGGTTGGTTTATTCTTCATCGTTGTCGCAGTTTTGGACTATGCTTACCAAAAGATGGACTTTGCGAAAGAGATGAAAATGGAAAAATTTGAAGTTAAGCAAGAATATAAAAATACAGAAGGTGACCCTCACATTAAAGGTAAAAGGAAACAGATTGCGCAAGAGATCGCTTATGGTGAGGGTACAGCAAATGCCGTGAAAAAGGCACAAGCAGTGGTTACAAACCCCAACCATTTGGCCATTGCCATTGGTTACCGAAGAGAGTTTGATCCCGCACCCTTCATTTTAACAATGGGGCAAGCGGCTTTGGCGGATCGAATTATAAATTTGGCGAATCAATATAATGTTCCTGTAGTGCGCAACATCCCACTAGCACATAAACTTTGGGATAATGGGGAAGTTTACGATTATGTTCCAGAGAATACCTACGAAGCTTTAGCGGAAATATTAAGATGGATCTCGTCACTAAATACAGATATGGAATACGATTACACACCAAACAGTTCAGAATTTTTGGAGAAAAGTTAAATGTTTAGATTTATTAGGCGTGTTCTTGATGGTATTACCGCAAGGCTAGGAGGCGAAAGATCTCTTGAGAACATTTCGCGATCTAGTGATATTGCCTTAGCGGTGTTGATCATCGGCATATTGGCGATGATTGTTATCCCGCTTAATCCTCATATTTTGGACTATTTAATCGCCTTTAACCTTTCTATTTCAACAATGCTTTTGATGGTTGCGCTGTATATTCCTAGCGCTGTCCACTTGTCAATTTTCCCCTCTCTTCTGCTGATCACGACACTGTATCGCTTAGGTCTTAACATTGCAACAACCCGTATGATCCTATTGCACGCCGATGCCGGTCAAATTATTTATCAGTTCGGTGACTTCGTCGTCGGTGGTAACTTTGTAGTCGGTGGTGTTATCTTCCTGATCATTACCTTGGTCAACTTTATCGTTATTACAAAAGGTGCCGAGCGTGTCGCTGAGGTTGCTGCCCGCTTTACCTTAGACGCCATGCCTGGTAAACAAATGAGTATCGACGCCGACATGCGCGCAGGTATTTTGGATTCCAATCAAGCCCGAGAAAAACGCTTAGCATTGACGAAGGAAAGCCAATTGTATGGTGCGATGGATGGTGCGATGAAGTTCGTTAAAGGAGACGCCATCGCCGGTATCGTTATTACCCTGATCAACATTGTCGGTGGTATCGCCATCGGGATGGCAATGAATGGAATGACTGCCTATGAGTCAGCAACAACTTACTCCTTGTTGTCCATTGGTGACGGTCTTGTTACTCAGATTCCGGCCCTTCTGATTTCAATCACAGCTGGTATCGTTACTACCCGTGTTTCAACCGAAAAAACTGAATCTAACCTTGGTAGTGAGATCAGCGGACAGATCCTTAAACAGCCAAAAGCCTTAATGATAGCAGCCGCATTTATGATGGCCTTAGCTGTGATCCCAGGATTCCCAGTTGCCCCATTCTTAATCCTTGCTACAGTATTTGGAATGATCGGTTATGCTCTCTGGAGCGGCGATATACAAGCTAAAGAAATGGCAGGGGGCGCTGTCGGCGGCCCGGGCGGAACAGTGGAATCAGCCACAGTCGATACCCCAGTAAAAGGACATAAAGTCGTTTCTGGAGGAGGGATTGACAGTTATGCGTTGACTCTCCCCGTAGTGCTTGAGTGCGGAAAAAATACCAGCCTAGAGGTTCAGAAGACGCCTCGTGGAGGATTTATTGACCAAATGATTCCTAAAATGCGTCAAGCCCTATACGCAGACCTTGGAGTTCGTTTCCCTGGTGTCCACGTAAGGACTGACTCCCCTATCTTGGAAAAAGATGAATACTCGATTCATTTGAATGAGGTCCCACTTGTCCGTGGTAAAATTTTAGAAGGTATGGTCTTAACGAATGAGACTGAGGAGAACCTCAAACGGTACAACTTACCTTATACTACATATAAAAATTCACTCGGGTTGCCATCTCTTTGGGTTTCCGCTTCACAAAAAGACTTGTTAGACAAGGCTGGAATTAAATATTGGTCCTCCCTCGAGGTAATCATTCTCCACCTTTCTTACTTTTTCAGAAGATATGCAAACGAGTTCGTAGGGATTCAAGAAGTCAAATCGATGCTCGAATTTATGGAAAAATCGTTTCCTGATCTTATCAAGGAGGTTACAAGGCTTATTCCACTCCAAAAAATGACTGATATTTTCAAACGATTGATCCAAGAACAAGTCTCTATTAAAGACTTGAGAACTATATTAGAAAGCTTAAGTGAATGGGCACAAACCGAAAAAGATACTGTACTTTTGACCGAATATGTACGCTCATCCTTAAAACGCTATATAAGTTATAAATACTCCCAAGGGCAATCCGTGCTCTCGGTGTATATTTTAGACCCTGAAATTGAGGACATGGTCCGCGGTGCAATTAAACAAACTTCCGCCGGCTCTTACCTGGCTCTCGACCCTGACTCCGTCCAATTAATATTGCAAGGCGTTCGTAATACCGTTGCTCCACCTCCTCCAGGAGGCCAGCAGCCTGTAATACTAACTGCCATTGACGTAAGACGATTCGTTCGAAAACTCATTGAAATGGAATTCACCGACATATCCGTGGTCTCATATCAGGAGATAGTTCCTGAAATCCGGATTCAACCTTTAGGGAGGATCCAGATTTCATAATTCTCCTAAACGGGAGGTATTATGGGTGCTTCTGTTTCCGGTAATCCATCTGCTTATGCCGATTTAAGCATTAAGACGTTCCAAGAGCAAGGAGCTGAAACTGCTGCAGAATTGCGTAACGAGCAGGTCGCAGCTAAAAAAGACATGCAAACGGAGATGGAAGAAACAGTTCCAATGGGAATTAAGCTCGCCAGCAAACAAAAAGATATAAAAGCTCAAAAAGGGCGTATCCAGAAAATGTTGGAATCTGGCGAGAAATCTGCTCGGTTACTGCCTCTTGAACAAATTAAAGATACAGCAAATCAGTTCCAAAAAAGAAATCCTGAACTCAATGCTAAAACTCTTGTCTCTCTCCGCCAGCTGATCAAGCCGGGGGATACGATGAAAGAGATCCTTAAGAAAGTTTTGGAGTTCTACCCTGACGTTTCCCTTGCCGATGAAGCGCTAGAGTTTCTCTTAGAAACCACCGACGGTGCATTAGCTAATGAGGTCAGACTTGCTAAAGAAGCTCTTAATACAGAAAGCCAAAGAGAAATCGCCGCAGGAAGGAACGTTTCTGCACAAGCGAGACAAGCTTCCGAAAAAGGATTGGGGACTCCTACAAGCCTTCGCGATATGTATCGCGACATTACGGGAAACCCTCGCGAATCTACAACCCTCTTCGAAGAGCTATCTACAAAATACGAGTTCAAAGACCTCAAGAAAGTGGTCGACTTCTTGCTGCACTCGCTGGGTGCTGATATGAAAGCCAAGGGGCCTTCAATCCCACGAGCCGAACTTCATAGGCTCTTTACAGAAACTCGCTCATTGCAGGCCATATTGGGTGTCTATCGCTTCTTTAAAGGTAGAATGCGCCTCTTGACTAGCTTATTTCAACGCAATGGCCTCTCGATGCCCCAACAATTGACCTTTGAGGCAATGGCAAAACAATTTATGCAGCTTGCTGCCGACCGCTACCCTTCCTCCGCGAAAGTCTTAGTCACTGCTGGACGCCTCGGTATCGAGAAATGGATATTGGCTAAAATTTTCGTTTTCAGTCAAATGCGCGATGCCGTGCGCGAAGTAGCTATGTCAATGATCTATAAAACCTTGCAGCACAGAGACGAACTCTATCTTGCCATCCTTGAAGCTCTTGAAGACTTAGAAGATGAATTAGAGGAAATGGAAGAAAAAGAAGAAGAGGGTGAAGGAGAAGAAGAGGGAGGAGAAGACGAGGAAGAAGAAAACAATAGGGATGAAGATGTTCTTGAAAGAGCATAGGTGATTTTATGGTTTCAGACGTTTTAGGTGTAATTCTTAGTGAGCTAGGACAGCTTTTAAATATTCCTGATCTTAAACCTGATGCGAATCACACTTGCCTCATTCAACTTACTAACGGCATAAAAATTCAAATAGAACTCACAAAAGACGGACAAAATATTCTTATGGGTTCTGAGATAGGAGTTGTTCCCCCCGGAAGATACAGAATTGATGTTTTCAAAGAGGCAATGAAAGCAAATGCTCAACCTCTTCCAAGGTATGGCACCTTTGCCTGGAGCAAAAAAACAGATATGCTTATCTTTTTCAAAAAAACATCCCTTAAAGATCTTACAGGGGAAAAGCTACATTCAATGATCCCACCTTTCATTGAAGTCGTTCAAAAATGGAAAGATGCGGTTGAAAAGGGAGAAATTCCCTCTGTCGCTACATTTTACACTTCAGGTGGTAAAGGCGGACTCTTCGGGCTTATTAGATAAAATTCATATTTTTCTTTTTAAATTTTATAAAAATCTACTAGGATTCGGTTAAAATTTGTAGGCTTCCATGACTGCCGCAACCCTAGACACCTGTATCCTAGCTCAAGAGACCCTTAATGCTAGACAGCTCTATGTAGCGTTTCATTATGAAAAAGGTGATGATGAAAGACGTTGGAGCCGAGAAGACATAAATAGAGCTGCTGAAAGAGATCCCCGCTCGCAAATATGTAGCGCGATGAGCGAGATTTATGTTCTTTTTCAAGAAACTGTTCCTGGACAAACTCCACGAACTTTTCACAGGCACACAGATTGCTCCTTAGTTCTAAATAAACAACAATTTAAATGGGCGCCAAAGAAAACTGGCTCATTTTTAGTTGATGGGTTAAAAACATTCATTAAAGTAATTGAGAAGATTGATTTAGCAATCCAAGATAACCTACAAGCCTTTGTTGTGCCTTCTTCCAGTGGTGAACAAACAGTGACGATGTTAGAACTCATCACAATCATCGATGAATGCACGTGGGTGAAAAATTTATCTAGGCTCAACTTAGAATGCAGGAAAAGCCTCCTAAATTTCGCTTTTACTTATATTTTCAAACCTAAACTAGAACGTTTTGAAAAATTGCATTCCTTTTTAGAGGCTCTTGAAAACTCTAATACAAACATCAATCTAATTGTAGAAACTGCTCAGGATACTACATATAAAGAATCTGCAGCCCGATGTTTACAAATCTTAGGAAGAATACCAGTAGCCTTCGAAGAGATGAATAAAGATCCTCTACGAGCCTTAAGAAGTTTTCCTCAAGATAAAGCCTCAGAAGCTCAAAAAGAGTATGAACAGCGAAACTATGTGCGTTTCTACACAATTCTCGCTAATTCCTTGGCAAACATTTGTGAAGAATCTACGAGGCAATGCCAAAAAAATCTGAAAAGATTACTTGGTAGAGTATATATCCTTCTGTACAGTGGCTTAAAAACCCTAGCGCCCCAAGAATATGAAAATACTTTAAGAACAATAGAAAATGACCCAGTAAACTGGGATAACATTGGATCGCTCATAAATGAGTTTGCAAGACACATCAAAGTCCTTAATAGACATTGATCTGCTGAAAACAATTTCAGGGAACCAGTGGAAAACCTTCGGCACAAAAGTACGCCATGGGATTAATACCCCTCTTTTTTCCTTACATACTGCAAAAAGCTGCGGTATCGGAGAATTCCCTGATCTCATTCCCCTTTTCCCTTGGATGAAATCGATCGGCTTTGAGGTCCTTCAACTTCTTCCTCTCAATGATACCGGAATGGACTCCAGTCCTTATAACGCCTTATCTTCTTGTGCATTAAATCCCATTCATTTAGGGCTCGAATCTTTGAAAGGAGAAAAGGAAAATCCCAGCCTCTTTGATGAACTCAAGGAATTAAAAAAACTCAAGGTAAAACCTTTTGTGGATTATGCCCAGGTAAGAAAGGCAAAAATGCAGTGGCTTAAAAAATACTACCAAGTCATGAAAAGTAAAATCGATTACAAGTTTCCATTCAAAGATAACTCTTGGATCAAAAGTTACGCACTCTTTAAGGCGTTGAAGGAAAAAAACAATTGGAAAAGTTGGACAGAATGGCCAGAAAATGAACGTCCAAAAAACAAGACTGAATTTGATCAACTTTATTCAAAATATAAAGAAGAAGCAGATTTTCATATCTTTGTTCAGTTCCTATGCATGCAGCAAATGGAGCAAGTAAAACAAGAGGCGAATAAAAATAACATCTTAATCCAAGGAGATATCCCCATCCTCATAAGTCCCGATAGTGCGGATGTATGGCATGAGCCCCATCTATTTAGACTGGATTTATCCGCAGGGGCACCTCCAGATATGTATAGCAAAGAGGGCCAATACTGGGGATTCCCCATTTTTAATTGGGATGCAATAGAAAAAGAGGGATTCCGTTGGTGGATACAACGTCTAAAATATGCAGAAAAGTTCTACCACCTTTACAGAATAGACCATATCGTCGGATTTTACAGAATCTGGGCTGTTCCTAGAGGAAGAAAAGCCCTTGAAGGAAAGTTTGAACCAGAAGACAAAAAACAATGGATCCCGATGGGTGAAAAACTATTAACTATGATGATCCAAAATTGTAGCATGCTTCCTATCGGAGAAGACCTTGGAGTCATTCCACCTGAAGTCCGCCAATCGATGCTTAAACTAGGAATTTGTGGGACAAAAGTTGTCCGTTGGGAAAGATATTGGGATGAGCAAGATAAGCCTTTCATTCCGATCAACGAATACAATCCCGTCAGTATGACCACTGTTTCAGTCCATGACTCTGAACCCCTCAATTTGTGGTGGGATAATTCTCCCGAAGAGGCTAAAGAGTATGCAAAAACACAAGGCTGGGAATATTCTGCTCCTTTGCCCCTTCCCTATTATCAAAAGATGTTGCTTGACAGCCATAGAACATCCAGTCTCCTGCATGTCAATCTCTTACAAGAATATTTGGCACAATTCCCTGAACTTCATGGAACAAGCCCTGAAGAAGAGCGGATAAATATTCCAGGAACTATCTCCGACAGAAACTGGAGCTGCCGCTACAAGCCCAGCGTCGAAGAAATTATCGAACATGAGCCCCTAAAACGACTCCTCCAAAGCTTTTCGCAATAAATGGACACAGCGGACGAAGCGGACACAGCGGACAAAGCTAAAAAGCTTATCTTTCAACGCATGGCGGTAGCTCGCATTCGCTCCGCTACCGCACTCCACGCCTGCGGAAAGGCTACCTCTCTGTCCGCTTCGTCCGCTCTGTCCGCTGTGTCCGCTACATCCGCTTCACTCAATAATGTTTTCAACTAATTATTATCCAACTATAATCTTGGTATTTAATATTAGGTGCCTAAATGCGAATTTATTTATCGCTGTTTCTGTTTTTATGTTCCAACCTCTTTGGCGATAATAAAACCAAAACTCTTTACAACAGTTTGGATCCACAATCGATTGTTCAGCACCTTGCATTCTACGAACTTTTTCCACAAACCCAAGAAGGATCAGATGCCTTAAAAGTTGCCTGGCAACTTATGACTGGGATGGAAAACCCTAATGTTCCCATGGCTATCTCTTCTGCACCCTTAGCAATTGGTGGGCTTGGATCCATTGTAAATCGAAGCTCGACAGAACCACCAAACTTTACCGCAGAACAACTACAAGTGATTGAGCAAGTTGGAAAAAGGCTCCTCAACCGTAGCTTGAAAGGATATTACTATAGAAGAGAAAGTGAAATTTTACAGCTTCCGCCTCAAGAGATCGATCTAGCTCGTGGAGTCTTTATCTCTCAACTGGGTGAAAGCGATCTTTCTTTCGAAAAAATTCGCCGCTACGAAGCTATGCTTGACCTAATGGCACTGCAAATCGCAGCAAGATTAAGTCCGAATGCAACGCCAAAAGAAAAAATCAGGCAAATCAGTAAGCTTGTTTTTGAGGAAATGGGATATCGATTTCCTCCCCATTCTTGTTATGCAAAAGATATCGACGTTTACACCTTTCTTCCTTCAGTACTAGACTCTAGGCGTGGGGTCTGCTTAGGCGTCTCGATCCTTTATCTATGTCTTGCGCAAAGATTAGGTCTTCCTTTGGAAATGATTACCCCACCGGGACACATCTATGTAAGATATAAAAGTCCAAATGATGAGATAAATATCGAGACCACGGCTAGAGGGATTCATCTTGATTCAGAGGAATATTTAAGCGTCAATACACGTGCGCTGCAACAAAGGAATATTAAAGAAGTTATAGGTCTTGCCCATATGAACGAAGCTGCGGCACATTGGCATAAAGGGCTTTATTCTAAAGCATTGCAATCGTATCAAAAGGCATCGCTCTATTTACCAAAAGATCAGTCTCTCATTGAATTTCGAGGCCTGAACACTGTTTTGAGTGGCAATGTGCCTGCGGGAAAAGCTCTTTTGGAAAAAGTGAAAGATTATGTCGCAGAAGAGGAAGTAACCAATAATATTCTTGTGAAGGAGTATTTAGATGGTAAAATCGACGAAGAAGGACTCAAAGCAATTTTTATGGAAGTGGATGAAACGAGGGAATCCTTATTAAAGAAAAAGGACAAACTCGAAGCTTCTTTGGTTAAATACCCCTATTTTTCGACAGGCTTGTTTTATTTGGCAACAGTATGGTTGCAGCTGCATCGAGAAGGAGAAGCTTTGGAGCTATTGGAAAGAGCACATAAGTTGAATCCGAAAGATCCAACGATACAATATTATTTATCGGTATTGTGGATGCATCGATTAGACTACGAACAAGCCTGGATCCATTTAAGGCTGGCCGAAGACCTAACCTCAGCCCGCAACCACAACCCCAAAGCCCTCATCGAGCTCCGCCGTCACCTCGCCCGCCTCTCCCCCGAATAAGAAATAACTGCTGCTTGGCCCTGCCCTTGGAGTGCTGCCCCCATGGGGGCAGCACTCCAAGGGCAGGGCCAAGCAGCAGTTAATGTACGCACAACAGATAAAATTTTAGTCAAGGTTGGGGGGATTTGGTGAGTACTTGGGATTTTTTTGGAAGAATTCTTCAAAGTCCTTTTGCGAGCGGACTTCGGCAATTTTTGAAATTTTAAGGTTTTCTTTAAGCGATGCAATATTGTCCTTGAGTATCGTTCTTCTTGCAACATCCGACTCAACAACACTCTCCTTTATTCCTTCAAGTTCAGCCATACATTTCTTTAGTTCCAAGTTATCATCATAGGCTTTAAATAATGGCTGAAGCCTTTGCCACATACATTTGATCTGCTGCGAAGCTGGATCCGGCCTTTCTGGCATTGGCCAACTTGTTATACTCGATGGATCATGGTTAGCTTTGATCATGACTTGTAAATGATCTCTAATACATTTTAAATGCAGACAGATATCTTCTTTAATTTTTCCAATCTTAACAAATGTCTCTTCTTCAAAAGATTTATCAGCTTGAGGTAAATGCCTGAAGTCATACATAAATCTCAAAGCAAGGTAGTCGGAAGGATGAGAATGGGGAAATGACCATCCGAAATCGATAGCAACTAACTGTTTTGATACTTTCCGGATTAAATAATTCGCTGGATGACCATCACCATTCCCTGCAGCAATATGTGCTATCACAACATTGTCAAATTGGATATCTTTCTTTAACTTGTTGTTTAATTCTCGAATTCTTTCCTCTCCCATGAAGAATCTTTGAACTACCAACGGTATCTGAAACGGCAACCACCATTTAGGTTTAATCAAATCTAAAACGTCATAAGCTTCTTCTACATCCTTTACAAACACTGTACATGAAGCATGCTTGGATATTTTTTCTTTATTACTGACACCGTGGAATGCCCTCGATTCATAATTTTCTTCATATTGTGTGAAAGGAATAACCCCAAGTTCAAATCTCTTGTCCATAAAGCTTGAGGCAGCTTCCTGCACAGGGTTATGATTAGGAAAATAACATGTCCTTCTCGAAACAAAGGGAATGTATCTCCAAATAAAATTCTTAATTCTACCCACTAAATTAGGATTCAAATGGGAGTCAGGCCCCTCGTCATAAGGCTTAATAATTAAGAGAGGTTTAAACCTATTCCTATCACTCAGTTTGGACTGCCAACTTCTTCCTGTATAGTTTCCACTTGAACCTGCTTTATTTCGTACAAGCTCTACCCCTAAAGATTGAGCAAACTTAACTTTTTCTCTTCTATACTTGTACTCTTCCTCAAAACCTATAATTCTTCCTGGATCATTTTTATGAGGTTTTCTTTTAGCTTTTTTCTCCCTAAATTCCACTCCTTGCAAGATTTGAATAATCTTTTTTGGAATTTGAGAGCGATCGTATAGGCGCGTTGATAGGCGTACAATTTTAGATTTAGTAAAAAACTCAGTTAAAATACCTCTATGGCCAGGAAGAATTTTCTCTTCACGAACGTCCTGTTGATAGTTAACAGTGCCTATGTGCTTTAAAAGCTCTGATACTGCTTGAGCCACTCCCTCGTCTACAGTTCTTCGATAATAAGGATTCACAAAATACCAGATTTTTTCGAAAAATCCATCGAGACGTTGCAATATACCTGTATTTTCATCTCTGTAAAAACGGGTGCCCACCCCTCTATTTCTAAGGTTAACAAGATTGAACCTTAAGGAGTGATCTTCAACTATTGTATAAGAATGTTCAGTTATACTTTTTGATTTTAAGAATTCTTGGAGCTCTTTCTTTTTTGTTGTAGCAATAACTCCGTCATTTAATTTTTTTAAATTAGGATCTATAAGTTTAATGTCTGCATCTAAAACTGGATTTAAAACCCCATCATTAAATTTAATTCGATGGATAATCCATTGAGACTGATCAAGAATTAAAGGATCGCTAGGTAAAGAATTTCCTCCCCTAATTACTTGAAGTGACATAAGTAAAAGCTCCTAACAACAAACTTTAGAAAAGAGGCATTTTACTTAATAATTGTTAATTTTTAATTAAGAAATGAAAACTAACTCAGTTAATTCCGAAACTTCAGGCTCTACCCATCTTCCCTGTTTCTTTATAAGTTCGATTAAACGGTCATCTGCATTAGCAAAATCGATGTCTTTTTCAATACATTCTTTACCCACATAAAGATCGATTTTTCCTGGCTTCGAACCGACGTAACCAAAGTCAGCGTCTGCCATCTCCCCAGGACCATTCACAATGCATCCCATAATCGCTATTTTGACACCTGGAAGATGCGCTGTCCTCGAACGAATTCTTTTGGTTACATCTTGGAGGTCAAATAATGTCCTTCCACAGCTCGGACATGATATGAAATCAGTTTTAAAGGTCCTCATACGGGCAGATTGTAAGACGTTAAATCCAAAATTACGGTTGAAATTTACACCGAACGGTGTTTCCACACAAATTCCATCTCCCAAACCATCACAAAGGAGTGAACCATATTCCGCACTGGAATGAATCACAAAATCATCTTTTGAGACATTGTAAGGAAAATTCAAAATCACTGGCATTGTCAGACCGTGCTGTTGAAGCCATTCGAAGAAATGACGCGCGTAGTGCAATTTATTTTGTTCAGTTTTAAGCAGGATCATTGCCGGTTTTAAATCTTGGAGGGTTCTCCACAGGGTTTCAGGCTCATTCTTAATTTCAACGACAATAGGCTTATCTTGTGAACAATGAATTTTAAATTTACCATTCTCTACTTCTTTTTGGGCTTCATCTAAAGTTAAAAGCTTTGAAGCTCCTTCAAGATCCTCACGACAAATCAGTCCTACGCCAATATCTTGCAAACGTTTAATTGTTTCTAAATCTTTATTTGAAGGCTTTTTATCTAGGATAATCGAATCTGCAGAAGCTCCTTTTAACTTAGGTTTCCCAAGTTGAACATCGTATCCTAACTGTTTGTAAAGGTCAGGAAGCTGTAAATCTTGTTCACTCAATTTGACTAGAACAGAACCATCGCGATGGAGGCTTAATGTTCTAGGTAAAGTTACAGAACGCTTTTGAATCTTTTCAAAATTTCGGAATGTTTCTTGGAAGGGTGCAATACCTGTGCCTTCATAGTTTCTTGCAAAATCAACCAGCCGTTGGCAAGGATCAATTTCATACCAAGGATCTTCTGTCAATGAAACGCGAATTGTATCACCAATTCCATCCAAAAGGAGGGAACCTATTCCCATGGCAGATTTAATTCGGCCATCTTCTCCTTGTCCAGCTTCGGTTACACCTAAATGAAGGGGGTAATCCCAACCTAATTTGATCATTTCTGCGATTAAAAGGCGGTAAGCTAGGACCATGACAATGGGATTGGAAGATTTCATGGAGAACATGAACTCATGGTAATCGTATTTTCGACATACACGAGCAAACTCTAGGGCGGATTCCACCATCCCTTCAGGCGTGTCGCCATATCTATTCATGATACGGTCTGAAAGGGATCCATGATTTGTTCCAATGCGCATTGACCTATTTAATTTTTTACACTTTTCAACGAGCGGACCAAATTTTTCGTCGATCCTTTCAATTTCTTTAGCGTAGGAATCGTCATCATATTCTATTGTTTTGAATGTCGCTCTTTTATCAACGAAATTTCCTGGATTGACACGAACTTTATCAACAAAGTCAACAACCCTCATTGCTGCAGGCGGAAAGAAATGAATATCAGCAACTAATGGAATGTTATACCCTCTTTGGACCAAACCATTTTTGATCCCTTCACAAGAGTCAGCTTCCTTCATACCCTGCACTGTTACACGCGCAATTTCGCACCCTGCATCGGCCAAACGAATAATCTGCTCGATCGTCGCTTCCACATCACGAGTACTGCTAGTTGTCATGGATTGAATCCGAACAGGATTGTCACCGCCAACACCTACATTTCCCACCATCACTTCCCGTGTTTTAAACCTTCTAGTATGAAAAATGGACTCGCAGTATTTCATATGGTCCTCAAGTATGTAAATTATTTAAACACTATAGCCTACAAATCCTTTGGACGCAAGAAGTCAGAATCCAGACCCAGAATTCAGAATAAAAACTAACCCGTATTCTCCTTCTGGATTCTGAATTCTGTCTTCTGTATTCTTATTTTTAGTTACTGGAGGTCTTGTATGGCACATCAATTCACTGAAGCAGTCTCCACAGCGTTAGAAAGCGCATTTGAGGAGGCTCAAAAAAAACATAATACTGAAGTTACTGAAAATCATCTTCTTGAAGGATTCCTTAAAGAGCCAGAAGATTATTTTCAAACAGTTCTTAAAAATCTCAACCTCAGACCAGATACCCTCCTTCAAGAGGTCCAAGAAGCGATCAACAGGGCACCCAAATACAGTGGATCTACCCAAAACCCACCATCAGCTTCCTATGGCTTACAGAACCGCATTAGCGAAGCTGAAAGCATTGCTAAACAGTGGAATGACTCCTATACAAGCAGTGACCATTTCCTCTACGCCTATTGGAAAAATGGGGGTGAACCTTTTTCCACGTGGAAAAAAGGCTCAGGAATTACCCTTAAACAATTAGAAGACACTATTAAAAAAATTCGTGGAGACCGCCATATGGATTCCCCTACAGCTGAGTCAAGCCTCCAAGCTTTAGAAAAATACTGCAAAAACTATACAGCCTTAGCAAAGAAAGGAAAACTGGACCCTGTAATCGGAAGGGATGAAGAGATCCGCCGCACCATGCAGGTATTGAGCCGAAGAACAAAGAATAATCCGATGCTGATTGGAGACCCGGGTGTGGGAAAAACAGCGATTGTTGAGGGTCTTGCCCAAAGAATTGTGGCTGAAGATGTTCCCGACTCCCTTAAACATAAGGAACTTTTAGCGCTAGATATGGGTAGCTTAGTCGCCGGCACTAAATACCGCGGAGAATTTGAGGAACGGCTGAAAGGGATTCTAAACGATGTTGAAAAAGATGGGAATGTTATCCTTTTCATCGACGAGGTGCATACTTTAATAGGTGCTGGAGCTACAGAGGGTGCCATGGATGCTGCTAACCTCTTAAAGCCAGCCCTTGCACGAGGTGTTTTGCATTGCATTGGAGCGACAACTCTCAATGAATATCAAAAGCATATTGAGAAAGATGCTGCCCTTGAAAGACGTTTCCAACCTGTGATGGTCAATGAACCAAGTCTTGAAGATTCTATAGCCATTTTAAGAGGCCTACGTGAGCGGTATGAGATCTTCCATGGTGTGAGGATCACTGAATCCGCAATCCACGCCGCTGTTTACCTTTCTTATCGATATATTACTGACCGACGTTTACCTGACAAAGCGATCGACCTTATCGATGAGGCTGCAAGCTTAATTAAAATGCAATTAGGCAGTCGTCCTCTATTGATTGACCGAAAAGATCGAGAGCTTGCCACGTTGATCGTTGAGCAGGAAGCCCTAAAAAGAGAAAATACACCCAACGCTAAAGCTGAGGCAGGAAAACTTGATGCGAAAATTGCTAATGCAAAAGAGGAACTCAAAGTACTCAATCAGCAGTGGGAAGGGGAAAAGAAATTAATCCAAGCCCTTAAAGACAAGAAAAACAAAATGGAACAATTGCGCTTTCAAGAAGAGGAAGCGGAAAGAAAGTCTGATTATAATAAAGTTGCTGAGCTACGCTACAGCGCAATTCCAGCATTGCAAAAAGAGATTGAAGATATTGAAAAGGATCTTAACTCCAAGCCCAACAGAATGCTCCAAGAGGAGGTCGATGAAAATCTAATTGCTCAGATCGTCGCTAAATGGACTGGAATTCCCGTAGGCAAGCTTCTTGAAAGTGATGCTCAACGTCTGCTCCACTTAGAGTCAGAACTAGAAAAACGTGTTGTCGGGCAAGACATGGCTGTGAGATCTGTCTCAGAAGCTATCAGAAGATCTAGATCAGGTTTAGGAGATCCTAACAGACCGATGGGAGCATTCCTATTTGTGGGGCCTACAGGCGTAGGTAAAACTGAGTTGGCAAAAGCTCTCGCAGAGCAGCTCTTCAATCAAGAAGATGCTTTGATCAGGCTTGACATGTCAGAGTACATGGAAAAACATAGCGTTTCCAAGCTTATCGGATCCCCTCCTGGTTATATAGGATATGATGAAGGAGGACAACTCACAGAGGCTCTAAGAAGAAGGCCCTACTCTGTTGTCTTGTTCGATGAAATCGAAAAGGCCCATCCAGACGTTTTCAACATCTTACTCCAAATATTTGATGATGGAAGGATCACCGATAGCAAAGGCCGGGTCGTCAATTGCAAAAACGCATTGTTCATCATGACCTCCAACTTAGGTTCTCAGCAATTGCTAGAAAAAATGGAACGTTCCAAAAAGCAGGTTTCTAAAGAAGAGATCATGGACGTTGTTGATCCTATATTGAAAGCACACTTCAGGCCTGAATTCCTGAACAGGTTGGATGATATTTTGCCATTCCTACCGCTCAGAAAAGAGGACATGGCTAAAATTGTTGAAATCCAGATGAAGCAAGTCAAAAAACGTCTTGAGGCTAGAAATATTTACCTAAAATGGACTGAGAATCTAGTCAAGTTTCTTGCTGATGAAGGTTATGACCCTATCTTTGGAGCACGTCCATTGAAGCGTTTAATCCAGCAAGAGGTTTTAAATCCGCTTGCAAATGGCATCTTGGAAGGGAAAATCCTCAGCGACAAAACCGTCACCCTCGATTACAAAGACGACAAAGTCACTTGGACCCAAAAGTAAAGGATGAGGGAAGGATATTGTAACCTAGATGGACACAGTGGACGAAGTGGACACAGTGGACAAATTGGAGTTCGAAATAGACTTTTAACTTACTCTACAATCTGTCCACTTCGTCCACTATGTCCATCGAGTTACGTCCTCAATATCATTTCCCTACAAATTCCTCTCTATTTGCGAAACTTGATCTTGTTGATGCCGTTCAAGGCAGCTATACGGTATCCTTCAGCATAAGTTGGATAGTTAAAGACCTGGTCAATGAAATAATCTATTTTTGCGTTGAATGTTGTAGCTATCTGACCGATATGGATCACCTCTGTTGCACTTCGTCCAATAATATGAACTCCAAGGATATTCAACGTTTCAGCATGGAACAAGATTTTGAACATTCCGGTATTGCTACCTGTAATGTGGCTACGAGCTATTTCATAGTAATAAGCTCTCCCCACTTCATACCTAAATCCTAAATCTTTCAGCTCATCCTCAGTGTATCCACAACTTGAAATCTCAGGAATGGTATAAATCCCGATGGGGTAGAAGGATGGAAATTGGTGTGTATCAACTCCACAAGCATGTCTAGCAGCTAATCTTCCCTGCTCCATACTTGTTGAAGCTAGTGAAGGACCGCCAATCACATCTCCCACGGCATAGATATGGGAAACATTTGTTTGGAACAGCGAATTCACTGGAATGTAGCCTTTATCGGTCTGAGTAATTCCCGCATTCTCGATGTGCAATGCGTCTACATTGGCAGTTCTTCCCAAAGCATATAACAAAGCATCCGCTTCTGCACTTGTCCCATCTTTAAACTTTACAAATGCCCGATTCCCCTTTCTTGCAATCTCAACAGGTTCTTTATTGCCCATGAATTTCAAACCTATGTCCGTCAATGCTGTCTGAAGGTGAATCCCAATCTCAGAATCCAATAACGGCAAGATGTGGTCCTTCTTATCAATAATGGTCACTTCGGTCCCTAAAGCTGCAAAGAAGCTTGCATACTCCGATCCAATGACACCACCCCCAAGAACGATCATTGTCTCCGGGACCTTTTCAATACCTAAAAGTCTTGTGGAGTCTAAAATGATAGCATTGTCGAAAGGAATTGTCGTTGGTGTTCGCGGCTTAGACCCCGTTGCCATTATGATTTTCTCAGCCTTGATTTGGTAGGTGAGCCTATATTCGCTATCAACCACAATTAACATATGCGGATTCTCAAATCTTGCCGTCCCGTAGATAATATCGATCCCATTCTTCTTAAACTGTCTGGCAATGATTGTTCTTTCATCCTCAATCACTTTATTCAATCTGCTATAAAGATCTTTAATCGTGACTTTAGGCATCTCGAAAGTTTGACCATAGAAGCCTCTCTCATTGAACCTTGTTAAATCAATAATGGCTTCCCTCAAAGACTTTGATGGAATTGTTCCATTGTAAAGGCAGTTTCCGCCAGGCTCCATCTCCCTTTCAATCACTACAGTTTTTTTTCCAAGTTTCGCGCACTGTATCGCGGCTTTCTGACCTGCGGGGCCAGATCCTATCACGAGTACATCGACTACAAGCTCTTCCATGACGATCTCCCTAAAATCTAAGTCTTTTTATAAGGGAGATTCCCCTATTTTTGCATTCAATATTAAAATAAATGTTGATATAGTGGGGTATATGGCAAAAACTAACTTTACCAAAGTCGAAGAAGCATTGATCGCAGGCCTGACAAAAATGAAAATGCGTCAGTTGCTTGAACTTGCAGATAAAGCCCAAGAATCCTCTGGAGTACAAGCAGAAACTGATGCTATTCTTATTCCAGAAGCTCGAAGAATGGTCATAGCGGCCCTCCGTCTAGATCTTAAGGCCTTAAAACGCAAAGATACAAAAATTTATTCGAAATTGGGACTTAGGAAAGAGGGCTTGCAAAAGCTGCTTGATACTTCCGCAAGTCTGACACCTGAAGAGTGGCAAAACGTCAAAGAAATCCATCAAAAAGTGGGAGAATATAAAAAAGAACTTTTACGTCAGCTCCCTGAAGTCACCGACGACCAACTGGTCGATGCTGAAAGAAAAAAGCATATCAATAAGCGGTACAATATTAACGAAAAGTGGCTGCCGCTCCATTAATTCGTTGTCGAATATCCAGCTTCTATGATAATCTTTTCATTTACAAATCTTATGCTGTTGTGGAGCTGAATTATATGTCTAAAGTTTGCCAAGTAACAGGAAAAAAACAGGCCCGTGGGTACAAATACGCCATTCGCGGTATTGCAAAGAAGAAAAAAGGGATCGGTCTTAAAGTCACCGGTAAAACAAAGCGTCGTTTTCAACCTAATTTAGTGAAGAAGCGTATTTGGTTCTCCGAAGAAAACCGTTTCATCACCCTTCGTTTATCTACATCTGCACTACGCACGATGGATAAAGTGGGTGTCGCTCAAATCGTCCGAACACTCCGCGCACAAGGCGAAGTCGTTTAATTGAAATTATGAAGGATGAAGGATGAAGTAGGAATTACTATTTCTCCTGCCATCCTTTTTATTTTTATCCCTTCAATAATTTATTGTTTTGGCTAAACCCTTGAAAATTTTTGCATGATTTTTTTATTAGAGGGACAATCTTAAGATATTTTGCCACATCTTCTTTTTTCATATCTTTGGGCAAGTTAATCCATTCCAAACTAGGAAAGTTTTTAAAGTTTTTAGTCGAATTGACGAGCATTTCGGGAGATGTATCATTTGAAATAGACAATTCAATTAGATTTGGATGATGAACAAAAAGTAATTCAACACGATTACTAGGATTACTTCCTTTGCTTATATCAAAATTACTATTCTTATTTATAAGTCTAACTTTTCCCCTTAGTTTTTCAACAGAATATTTGGAATTAGAAGTATTATTATTTAGAATGTCTATTGTGTTATTTAAAAATCGATAACTCAGACCTGACTTGTACTGGTTCATTAATCCGAAAGTTATTCTATAAATTCCTGCTGATCTATCATACTTATCCTTAATCTCTTTAGCATTTTTTTTAATGTGTGATAGATCTGAGGGCTTCAAAGTTTCATAATTTGCTGAAACCTCTTTAGCCAGCCCATGGAAAATCTCATCTAAGTTGGCAGCCTTACTTTTATTACTTGTCAAACTCCAACTTTGTGTTTTCTTATCAAAAGTGATCCACTTTTTATTTACAGCAGTCTCTATATGATAATTACTAACAATATTTAGTAAGGATACTGATGTAGTCATAAAAGCTCTAATTATAATAATTACATTTATAATTATAAATTAATTAGAGTTTTTAATTATAGCGTTTATGAGACGGAACTGCCTGGAGGAGATGCTTGAACACCAATCACTTCCAATTGCCCATCATGGCTAGCTGCTAGGATCATTCCTTGGCTTTCCACTCCCATAATTGAGGAAGGCTTAAGGTTAGCCACGAGAATGATTTTCTTACCTATCAGAGCCTCAGGACTATAGGATGCACCGACACCTGCGACAACCTGTCTTTTTTCAAAACCCAGATCCACAATGAGTTGAAGCAGTTTTTTGCTCTTAGGAACTGGCTGAGCACTTAAAACTGTCCCTACTTTAAGGTCCAGCTTGCGTACGTCATCAATTGTAATCACGTCTTTAAAAGGCTCCGTTTTGACCTTTTCTTTGGCTTTAGAGGCCATAGCATGCAGTTTGGCGATCTCAGCCTCAATCTCGACGTCCTCGATTTTACGGAACAGAATAGAGGGTTCAGGTAATGTTATCCCTACTGGTATTTTCTTTTCCAAAACTTTGTCCCAGAGCTCTTTCTGCAGATCTGTGTGATATCCAATGAGGTGCCAAATTTTGTTTGCAGCCTCCGGAATGATCGGCAAGCTAATCAATGCCATTGTTTTAATTCCCTGCAAGCAACAGGCTAGTGTTGTTTCCATTCTTTCTTTTGTTTCGGGCTGCTTTGCATCCTTCCACGGAGCTTTTGCATCAAAATAAACGTTACCTGCCTGTGCTAACTCCATAATAATCTGACTAGCCCTACGTACTTTAAAGTTGCTATAGGTATCTTTTGCTTGCTCGGCTAAGTCTTTGATCTGCTGCAAAAATTGAATATCAATGGGTTCCAGAGTGTGGAAAGCAGGAGTTTTGCCACCATTATTCTTTTGAATAAACACCAAAGTCCTATTAACAAGATTACCAAATTTGCCCATCAGATCTGTATTGCAGCGTAATTGGAAATCTCGCCAAGTGAATTCAGAATCGGCGGTCTCTGGGGCATTCGCAGCAATTGTATAACGAATTTGATCGGAGCTGTAAGTTTTGAAAAAAGTTTCAAGGTCTATCATCCAGCCATCAGATTTGCTGAACTGTCTTCCTTCAAGATTATAAAATTCATTTGCGGGGAGTTCATCGACCAATTTGTAGGGCTGATTTTGTCCCATCACCATCGCAGGAAAGATCACAGCATGGAAAGGAATGTTATCTTTTCCAATAAAATTGACGAGTTTTGTTTCCTTATCGAACCAATAATTTTTCCAAGCGTCTGGCTTTCCGATCTTTTGTGCCCACTCCATGCTAGAGCTAATATATCCGATCGGAGCATCGAACCAAACATACAGCACCTTCCCTTCTGAGCCTGGAAGGGGTACAGGAATCCCCCAATCGGAGTCACGTGTGATAGATCTTGGATGTAGCTCTTGTATGTATCCCTTCACAAAGTTGGTCACATTCGGTTTCCAATCTTTAGTATCAATCCATTGGGTCAAACGATCTTTCATCTTATCGAGCATTAAAAACCAGTGTTTGGTTTTCTTTAATGTCAGAGGTGCATTTGTCAGTTTGGAGCGAGGGTTGATAAGGTCAGTCGCTTCATAGCTTGCGCCACAGTTTGTGCATTCATCCCCTCTTGCATTTTCAAAGCTGCATTTTGGGCATGTCCCAACTACATACCTGTCAGCTAAAAATCTTTTATCTTTTTCTGAATAGAGCTGATCGGTAATTTTCTCTTCAACAAAGCCATTCGCTACAAGATCGAGGAAAAATTGTTGAACAGGTTCGACATGTCCAGGCCATGTTGTGCGGGAATAATGGTCAAAAGATAGATTAAGTTGTTTAAAAAAGTCTTTGATTACTTCGTGATAAATATCAACGTGCTGTTTAGGGGTTCTCCCTGCGAGGTCGGCGCTCAATGTAATTGCTATTCCAAATTCATCCGATCCGCAGACATATAGCACATCGTTTCCAAGTAAACGCTCAAAGCGAGCATAGCAATCTCCAGGCAAATAAGCTCCGGCAATATGTCCAAAATGAAGCGGACCATTAGCGTAAGGCAATGCAGATGTAATTAATACTTTTTTTGTCATGTTTCCAATAGTTCTTTAGGAATATTAAATGTTCTTTGCTTAATTGGTCTTTGGACAATTAAAACTTCAAATTCTGTCCCGGGTACCTCTTTCCATCCAAGCAGTACCTTTGTCTCTAAGTCTACGTACAAAGGGCCCGGTTTAGTATAGACATATTCCGAGTCCACAGCTTTTGGAAGTGGGTTTGGACTGGAAAACTCTGTCTGAAAATCGTCTATGTGAGCATGCAACTCTCGTATCATCTGTTGCTGATCTTTTGAAAGACTTCCCCAGGAAACATAGCTTCCTGGTAAGCGTTTTTGAAGAAACCTCCAGTCGACATAGATGGTATCTAACCATCCTACAGCATTTTGAAAGATTCTTCCTGTTTCTCTGCAGTAGGCAGCTTTTCTTAGGTCAAACATTCTATTGTCATAGGACTTAAGGTCATGGAGATACTGTAAAATACGTTCCATACTTTGCCATGGAATGTCAGCACCTCTTCTCAGTGGAAGACCGGTGTATGGGCTTGGGCATTCTTGCCTTTTCCCTATATACCAACCAAACCAAAATAGACCTAACAGTCCTATAAAACAAAATAAAACAATGGCACCAAATAAGAAAATATCCGCATCGCTTGTTAAGGCAAGCAGAGTACAATTTCCCACTTTAGACCTTACTTTTAAATGTTTCCTTGCGAGATTTCTTTGCTGGCTTTTCCTCATCATCGTCAATAGCCATATTGCTATTGATCTCAGGCATTCTAAGTTCAACAGTTTCTTCAACAATCACAATGTCTTCGAAACGATCTTTACCGGCAGAAATCTCTTCTAAAATTTGAACAGCAGGATTTTCTACCTCAGTTTGAACTCTTGGAGCTCTTCCGGTCCGAACCATATTCTCAGCTAAACGGATAGCATAATTAACCAACTCAAAACTACTTTGAAATTTACCTCTCAAAGCTTCATTAGTGAGACTTAATTTAGATCTCTGCTTCATGTGATCTCCTTAACTTTATGTGTTTCAGCAATAATTATGCTGCGCAATACTTGATAGGCTGTTTCCAAATTGTCATTGACAATCTGATATTGATAATATTTAGCTTGTTCTAGTTCTTGGGCTGCCCAAGATAATCTTTTTTGAATTGCTTCAGGGGTATCCGCACTTCTTCCAGCTATTCGTTCTCTTAAAACTTCAAGAGAGGGCGGTTTAATAAAAATAAACGTCGCTGGATAGTTGCCCATCAATTTGCGTGCTCCTTGGGTATCTATAACCAAGATAACACACTTCCCTTTCTCAATCCTATCAGCTACCCATTTTCTCGATGTACCGTAAAAGTCTCCATAGAGTTCAACATACTCTAAAAACTCCCCGCCATCGATCCGTTTTCTAAATTCTTCTTGTGTAATGAAATTATAATCTACACCGTTGACTTCACTCTCTCTTGGCAATCGAGTCGTAGAAGAGATGCTTTGGATGACATTAGAAAATTCGGCTGTCAGCTTTTTTACTAGCGTAGTCTTGCCGGTACCCGCTGGAGCACTAACGACAAATACCAACCCTTCTTTTAAGTCGCTTAATAGTTTTTCAACCATATCTATTAAAATCTTTTAGAGCAAAATATACAATAATAGGGAAAAAGAATCCATCGGAAAGGATGAAGGATGAAATATGAAATTTCTTGACCCACTCCGAATTAACCAACGTTGTAGTTATAACTCCGAATTAACCACGGAGTGCACGGAGTACATGGAGAAAAGAACAAAAGAATAGGGGTAGATAAAAAACCTTTTTATTTACCCCTATATTTTCTTTCTTTTCTCTCCGTGTACTCCGTGCACTCCGTGGTTAATTCAGAGTGAGTACTACAACGTTTGTTAATTCGGAATGGGTCAAGAAATTTCATATTTCATCCTTCTTCCTACTCTACGTTTTGAATTTGTTCCCGAAGTTTTTCGATTTCGGACTTCATTTCGACGACAATTTTGGTCACATTGACATCGGAAGCCTTTGACCCAATCGTATTTGTTTCACGGAGAAGCTCTTGTAGGACAAATTCAAAGGTCTTCCCAATTGAGGTTTCCGTACTTTTAATATATTTATGTAATTGATCAAGATGGGAATTAAATCTTGTCAGCTCTTCGGAAATATCGACCTTTTCAGCATAAAGGATGATTTCCCTTATGATTTTCTCCTCATTTTCTAAGGATCCCGGAAGAAATTCCTCTAATTTTTGCTTTAATTTTTCCCGTTGTTTCTGGGTTGCATCCGGGGCAAACTTCTGAATTTCCTTTATGTGGCCCCTTAAGAGGTCGAGCCTATGAATAATATCTTTTGCTAGGGAAGCCCCTTCTTCGTCTTTCATTTCAATCATTTTTTTAAGAGCTAGCTCCAACACTTCTTTGATTTCCTTTTTATAGGCCTCCTCGTCCTCCCAATTGTCATCAAAAGCTAGAATCCCAGGATAGGTTCGTATAAGTTGAGCAGCGTCGATTTTTGGTGCTTGAAGGCCAAGAATGCTAGTTATTTCCTCCAGAGCCTTTTTAACTTGACCCGCGATGAAAATTTGAGGCTTTACAGTAACAGGAGCATTTTCCCTATATTCGACATGTAATTTAAGACTAATTTGTCCTCTTGTAAGGGCAGAACTAATCCATTTTCTAAGGTCTATTTCAAACCTAGATAGGTCTCTCGGTATAGAAAGGAAAATATCGAGATGCTTTCTATTAATAGACTGTATTTCAATAGTGTATCTAGCAAGTTTTGTTTCTAATTCAGCTTTTCCATACCCTGTCATACTGCGTAACATAAAACCCTACTCTTTAAAATACTAAATTAACGTAAACTCTTGACAAATAAAATTCAATAGCTTATACTATTTTAGTAATTTAAAAAAAGGATAACTAATGAGAGTGGTAGAAGGACCTGGAAATGTCAGCCCTATAGGGAAGGCGAGCTTTAGTCCACAAGCAAAAAGCTTTGGTTTAGATGGATACGCTGCAAGTGGAAGGATCGTTTTTAGCAGGTCATCCACTAGCATGACTGTCATCGTTGCTAAGAATAATTTCTTCTATGAGGAATGGGATAATAGTGCTCGTGAGGAAGTGATTGCGCCAAGAGCTTTTAAACAGCTTATGTTAGTCGAGAAAACTCCTGAAGCTGCTGCTGTAAAAACAGTCAGCACTGTCATGAGACAAGAGAAAGTCCAAGAAGCTCAAAGCGTGGCAAAAGAAGTTGCTTTCGAAGTGGATGTTAAAAGGAACACAGTTCTTTTACAGCCTGTAAAAAGTTCTAAATCCAATACAGATTCAAACAAAGGAAATCATTCCAAGCATCAACATCATGTTGAGAGTGCTGAAAGAAACTTTGTAGAAGCTAAATCGGATAAGACAAGTCACAGTTCAAAATCCAATTGGAGAGCTGGAGCCGCGTTGAATGGACAATCTGCTCACAATAAAAAGGTCAAAGAAGAAAAGCGTATCGAAGCCGCAATCGAGCGTCATGAGCGTCATGTCGCAAAAGATGAAACTTTGGCTGAACGCAATTCATAAGAAATGGACACAATGGACGAAGTGGACATAGTGGACAATATGGACGAAGTGGACATAGTGGACACATAGCAAATTTACAGTTTGATAAACAAAGGACTTATGTCGTCCACTATGTCCACTTCGTCCACTGTGTCCACTTCGTCCACTGTGTCCATTTTGTCCATTGTGCTTACGCTAACACTAGTTCAGCAGTTTTCAGTCTAATACGTTCAAAGCTGCGACGATGAATCGGACATGGGCCATGTTTTTCAATAGCCTCAATATGGATAGATGTGGAATAGCCTTTATGCTGATTAAATCCATACACAGGCCATTCATGATGGAGCTGCTCCATCATTCTGTCTCGAGTGACTTTTGCGATGATTGATGCTGCGCCAATCGATAGGGACAGCGCGTCACCAGAAATAATTTTCCAAGAAGGGATTTGAGACTCCGGCAGAGCCATTCCGTCTACTAACAATAATTGAGGCGTAATCGGCAGCTTTGAAACTGCTATTAACATCGCTTCAATAGAAGCTCTATAAATATTAATCTCATCAATCCTAATATGATCAACAACTCCAATTCCATAAGCAACGTTTGGATTAGAAGTTAAGTTAGTATAAACAGCTTCCCTTTTCTCGGGTGTTAATTTTTTGCTATCATCGATCCCTTCTAAAAGGAAATCCTTCGGTAAAATACAGGCAGCAGCAACAACAGGCCCAGCTAAAGGCCCTCTACCCACCTCGTCAACCCCTGCAATGACTTGAAATCCTTCTGCATAGGCATTCTTTTCATACTTCAATAGTTTTTTCAATCGTGCTTTTTCTGCTCTGTCCATATTACCTTAAAACGTCGGAGGTTTTCGATTTATACCAAAAACGCTATAATAATAGTATTCAAAAATGCAGGAGAACTCATGATTGGCAGAAACGATCTCTGTTGGTGTGGCAGCGCGAAGAAATGGAAAAAGTGTCATTATCCTAAGGAAAGTCCAAATACCGCTACACCCGATTTGAAAGATCTCTACATGAAAAAACATGGGATTCTTCTCAAATCGCCTGCACAAATTGAGGGTATTCGCCGTTCCGGGCACTTAGCAGCAAAAATTTTAGAAGCAACATGTGCGCGTGCAAAAGAGGGTGTCACAACTCAAGAGCTAAATGATTATGCACACAAACTCCATATGGATGCCGGAGCTATTCCTGCACCTTTGAATTATGGGGAACCTCCATTCCCCAAAAGCATTTGCACTTCATTAAATGAAGTTATTTGTCATGGGATTCCAGATGACCGTCCGTTAAGAGAAGGCGATATTGTAAATATCGACGTAACCTGCACTTTAGACGGTTATTTTGGTGATTGTAGCCGAATGGTCGTGATCGGAAAAACTACTGAAGAACGGAATAGGGTTGTCGATGTTTCCTATGAATGTCTTATGCGTGCGATCGAGATCCTTAAGCCGGGAGTTGAATTAAAGGAAATTGGTGATGTCATCGAAGATTATGCGACCAATCACAATTGTTCAGTCGTGAATCAATTTGTTGGGCATGGTGTGGGAGTGAAATTCCATGAAAATCCGCAAATTTTTCACAGCAGGAATAATAATAGAATACCTTTAGCTCCTGGAATGATTTTTACGATTGAACCGATGATCAATGCAGGGTTAAAAGGCGCTGTGATCGATAAAAATGACCATTGGACAGCCCGAACAGTAGACGGCAAAGCAAGCGCCCAGTGGGAACATACTATTTTGATCACTGAAGACAGCCACGAAATTCTCACCCCTTGGAAAAGGGACTAAGGCGGAAAGGCTGCAGGCATATTGCCCACTATACAATTGTGTTGATGATAGCTTCTAGGGCTTGGTTTTCCGATTCTAATCGATGAAGCTCTTGTTCGAGCTTTTTGATATGCCTTTCAAAATTTAGAATTGCTGTGGAACGATCAAACAATCTTTCCTCCTCAGAATCTTTCTGCAACGCTTCCAGCTTTTCTTTAGTATGAAATAGTTCAAACCTTGTCTGATCTAAAGTCTGGGATTTGGCCTCGTATTGATCTCTGAGCTGTTGGTACATCCCTTGAACGCGAGAAAGCTCCCTACCCTCTTTTGTTGAAGAATCCCCCCACACAACGGCATTCTCTTTTGCTTTAAGTTCTTCTATTTCCTTCTTAAGAGTATCTATGGCTGAATCTTTCTCTTTTTTTAAGGCTTCGATTTCTAAATCTTTTGCATTTTTTTGGGCTTCAATCTCTACTAGATTTTCTTTTTGAATGGCTCCAACTGCTGAGTCATTTTCTTTCTTTAGAGTCTCAATCAGAACTTGAGTCTCTTTTTTAAAGGTTTCGAGTTCTTTGTCTTTTTCTCTTTTTATGATGCTAATTTCTTCAACCTTTCGAAAATTCAAAGTCAATACTTCAGCTTTCAGTGATTCATTTTGCTTTTCAATTTTATTCATCTCAGCTTTCAGAGATTCATATTGCTTTTCATTTTGATTGAGTTCTTTTGTAAGATTTCCTATTTCAATATCACATTCACGACGTAGGTCGAATAAAGCTTGTTCCTTGCTCTTTCTAGCGTTGTCTAACTCAATCCTTAACATCTCAAGCCCACGTTTTGCCTCCGCCATTTGCTGGCGTTCTTGCTGTTCGTCTTTCAGCTTTTGCTCCAAATCGAAATTATCTCTTATCGCGTCATCTAAGTCTTTACGAACAATCGCAATCATTTGAGCCTGTTCAACTTGAAGCTTCTTCATCGCAATTGGAAATTGTTCACCCTGCTTTTGAAGTGCTTGAATCTCTTCAATAGCATGTGCGAGCTCCTCTTGAATTTTTGCATTTAAGGTTTCAAGCTCTGAAATTTGCACATTAGCTTTCTCTAGCCCTTCTTGATCTATAATGACTTTTTCAACCAGCTTTTCTACAATTTTCGTTTCAACAATAGGTTCTGAAGGAACAATAACTGCACTCATCATTTGCTTTTGCAAAATGGACTCGACCTCTTCACGACTAAGTGCTGTCGCTATCCATGCTAAAGCTAACGCACTAGATCCACCTGTAATCCAAAAGGGATTTTGGTACCCATTTGCTGCTAATTGTAGAATTGTTGCAACTGCCAAAAATAGGATGGAAAGTCCTGCCCCATTAATTCCACGAAAAAAGGAGGCAATCATCCCGATAAATGCAATGAGTGGAAAAGTAGCCCAGTCGAATGGGGCAGTCAGCAAAACAATCGAAACTGTTAACAATATAGCAGCAGGTCCTGGCAAACTCCATATTTGCACTTGACGTTCGAGATTTTTTTCAGCAGTGTTCACTTGAAATCCTTAAAGATATTAAAGTCAAAGAATGAATGTTGCAAGATGCTTAGGAAACTGTCAACAATAGAGATAAAAAAACCGCCATTTCAGCGGTTTCTTCAATCAATGACCTTTAAGAAGTGAAGGGCTCAAAAAAAACAGACTTCCTCTTCATCACCTTCTTCAATTAAGTCTTTTGCTCCATCAATTAGAAATGAAGCCAGCATAGGGTCCCCACCATATCTCATTCGAACGTGCATTTTCCCTTGTTTAGTGGGCTTTTTACAGGTGATTAATACATAACAAGCATGTTGCTCAGCCAACGTGTGTTCGATCTTCTGAAATTCACTTTCATTCATGCTTTTCCTCAACGATGTAAGTTCGGTTCTTGTGTCGGTCGCTGGCCGCCAACTTACTCAAATGAAAGATTTATTACCAAAAAAAAAGAAAATAAAAATCGACATTCACTGTGCGATTTCATAAATTAGATTCGAAGGTATCTACATATTCTAAAGCCCTAGATTCGAGTTCTTTTCCCCTAGGAGCTCGCAAAAATAAGAGGGTCATATTGTTCAATATGGTCCTCTTATTTTCTTGCCAGAGTGCGAGCTCCTAGGGAGAAAATAATCTCGAATATAGGGCATTAGAATTTGTAGATACCTTCGGACAGAAAGGAGTGACATGGAACCCTACATTTCATATCTCGATCAGATTGATAATCAGAAAGAACGGCTATTACCGCAATTGGAGAGCTGGGTCAATATTAACTCCCATTCTGAAAACCTTTCAGGACTAAACTCCATGGCAAATGTGCTACAGAGAGATTTCAGAATCCTTGGTGGAGATACGCAACGCCTTCCTTTACCCCAAGCAATGGTCTGGGATATGCAAGGAGCTTCGCACAAAATCCAATTGGGAGACATTATTTCGATTCGAAAACGTCCAAGCGCACCCTTTAAAGTACTTTTATGCGGTCATATGGACACTGTTTACCCAATCAACGATAAGTTTCAGGAAGGTGAGCTTATCAATTCTCAAACCTATCGAGGCCCTGGAGCTGCTGATATGAAGGGCGGGCTCTTAATTATGCTGAAGGCGCTGGAGATCTTAGAATCCAGTACCTATGCAGACACCATAGGATGGGAAGTCTTAATCACACCCGATGAGGAGATTGGGTCACTTGGGTCTCGCTTCATGCTTGTTGAATCTGCTCAACGAAACAATATTGGATTAGTCTTCGAACCCTCTTTTCCAGATGGTGCTCTTGCAAGCGATCGTAAGGGATCTGCAGTGTTCACGGTTGTAGCTAGAGGTACTTCAGCTCATGCTGGGAGAGATTTCCACCTTGGAAGAAATGCGATCAGTTCTTTGGCTAGAGTTATCGTTGAAGCTGAAAACTATATGAAAGATCATCCAGGTGTCTTTATCAATATCGGAAAAATTGAAGGTGGACTGGCTAGCAACATCGTTGCAGACCATGCGGCATGCCTTATTAATGTTAGAGTAAACACTAAAGAACAAGTGGATGAAGTCTATTCATTGCTGACGCATCTTCTTCAAAAGGAAAATAAAATCCAAGGACTGAATTTAACATTGCATGAGCAATCAGATCGTCCTCCAAAACCCTTTGATGAAAACACAAGGGCACTTTTCGAGGCTTTATCCGAATGTGCTGAATTAATAGGAAGAGGACTGGAATCACGTCCTACAGGCGGCGTTTGCGATGGAAACTACCTTTCAGCCGCTGGCCTGCCAACAATCGATACGCTTGGGGCTATCGGGGGAAACTTACACACATCTCAAGAATATATTGTTGTAGATAGCCTATGGCAAAGAGCGCGTTTAACTGCCTTATTCCTATTAAGGCTTGCAAAAGGGGATATTCTTCTTAACGGAGTTACAAATGTCTGAAACAGTCGCTGCAGGATTATTGAAAGATCCCCGCGTCAAAGAAGCAAAAAAGCTATTGCTCGATGCCATTAGTTCCCATCAAAAGGAAATTACAGGTGTTAAGCCTCCTGAACCAGGATTAAAAAGCAAATATGAAAAATTGCTGGAAGCATTTGCACAATGCCGCGGTGGCAAACTATGGTTTCCATATATCAGTAGTGGTATTGGAAAAGGAGCTTTAGTTGAATTGTTAGACGGAAGTGTCAAATACGATCTTATCAGCGGAATAGGGGCGCATTACTTTGGACACAGCCATCCAGAACTTGTTGGAGCCGCATTTGACGCTGCCTTGAGCGATACGATCATGCAGGGGCATCTTCAACAAAATATGGATTCTTTAGAATTTTCTGAGCTCTTGATAAAAACTTCAGGAATGGACCATTGCTTCCTAACAAGTTCTGGAGTAATGGCCAATGAAAATGCACTGAAGTTAGCTTTCCACAAATTGTATCCTGCTTACCGTATTATGGCCTTCGAACACTGTTTTATGGGTAGGACGATCGCCGCTTCCCAAATAACAGACAAACCTGCCTTTCGTGAAGGATTGCCTATCAATCTTGCTGTGGACTACATCCCCTTTTATGACCCTTTGAGGGCAGAAGAGAGCACAGAACAAGCCAAATTGGCCATGGAGAAATATATCGAGCGTTATCCAAAACAGCACGCAATCTTCGTGATGGAGATGGTACAAGGTGAGGGTGGATTCAACGTTGGCTCTAAATACTTTTTCAAAACACTAGCTGAAGTAGCAAAAAAAGCGGGAATGGCCATCTTTGCAGATGAGATCCAAACTTTCGGCCGGACTCCAGAACTGTTTGCTTTTCAATATTTTGGTCTTCAGGAGTTTATAGACATTGCAAGCATAGGAAAACTTTCACAAGTTTGCGCCACTCTTTTTTCTAAAAACTTTCTGCCCAGGCCCGGACTTCTAAGTCAAACCTTTACCGGAAGCACTTCTGCAATTCGTGCTGGCACAGTCATCTTACAAGACCTTATTCAAAAAGGGTATTATGGTCCTGATGGTAAAATTGTAAAAATTCATAACCATTTTATAAAACGATTAGAAGAGATACAACAAAGACACCCTGACTGGATTAAAGGCCCTTGGGGGATTGGAGCAATGCTTGCATTTACACCTTATAATGGAGAGACCGCAAAAGCAATTGACCTTGCTAAAGCGCTCTTTGAAGATGGCGTAATGAGCTTTATAGCAGGTTCAAATCCAACCAGAATACGATTTTTAATTCCTGCTGCAGTCATTACAGAAGAAGATATAGACAACGCCACAGCAATATTAGAGAAGACTTTAGCAAGGTTGGCAACATGAATTATGTGATCCGACCGGTAACATTGAAGGATCGAGATGCTGTTATAAAACACGCTCAGGCATCCTCTTCAAGTTTAAGCCTTCCTAGAATTCCCCATTTAACTGATCTCAAACTCAAACGCTCGGTTGAAAATTTTGCTGCTGAAATCCAATTTCCTGTTAACGAATTTTATCTGTTTGCTCTAGAGGATCTGAATACTCAAGAATGTGTAGGCCTTTCAGGAATTAATTCTAAAACCGGTGTTCATGAACCTCAATTTTTTTATAAATTGGAGAGAATACCCACAGATCGCTCCATTCCAGAAATGGATGGGATGATCGAAATTTTGCGTCCTATCCAAGAATATAACGGCCCTTCAGAAATCTGTGCGCTATTTTTGAATGAAAAGCATCGAAAAGAAGGATTGGGTAAACTTTTATCATTTAGCCGCTTTCTTTTTATGGCGGACTTCCCGGACCGATTTGATCCGGTTGTCTTTGCAAATATGATTGGTGTCATCCTTGGAGATGAAGAGGTTTGCCCGTTTTGGGATAGTGTAGGCCGAAGATTTTGCCATGTCGACTTTTCGACCTTAATGGGCAGATTGCATTACAACCGTTCAATTATAACTTCTTTGATCCCGCCGCTCCCAATCTACATTTCTCTGCTTGATCCTGACGTGCAAAAAATGATCGGTCAAACCCACCCTAATACATCTCCAGCGCTTCATATTCTTTTAACCGAAGGTTTTACATTTACGAAAAAGATCGACCCTTTTGATGGAGGACCTGTAGTTTCCTGTAAGCTGAAAGATATCAGGACTATCAAGGAAAGCAAAACCGCCGAAATAGGTAAAATCAACGCTCAATCTCAAGGATTTGAAAGGCATCTTATCTCCAACCGCAGAATAGATTATCGATGTACTTTCGGAGAACTTCAGATAGGTCATGAGGGAAAAGCCACTTTACTAAAAGAGACTGCTGAAGCCCTCGGAGTTAAGGAAGGAGATTCCATCCGTTTTATTCCATTACCTTCAAAAAAAGAAAAAATGTTATGACAATATTGACATCCCACAACCCATCCACAGGCGAAGAACTTTGGAAAGGGACAGCTGCAGGTAAACAAGAGGTGGACACAGCTATTCGAAAAGCTGACTCCGCTTTTCATGAATGGGGGAAATTATCTGCTGATGATCGAATCCCCTATCTGATCAAGTACAGCGAAGTCTTATCGGAAAAAAGTTCTATGCTTGCTCGGGCGCTTTCAGAAGAAAATGGAAAACCCCTTTGGGAATCTCAAACGGAGATCCAATCGATGATCTCTAAAATAGCAATTTCCATCGAAGCTTATCGCAATAGATGCTCAACCCATACTAGAGATATCCAAGGAACAATGTTGGTCACACGTTATCGACCTCATGGAGTGGTTGTTGTTTTAGGCCCTTTTAACTTTCCTGGACATTTGCCTAACGGTCATATCATCCCAGCCCTTCTCGCTGGCAACACTGTTGTATTCAAACCTAGCGAACTCACTCCCCGCTTTGGGCAGCTCATTGCAGATTGCTGGAGAGTTGCAGGACTTCCCTTTGAAGGCATTTTCACCTTGATTCAAGGATCCGCTGAAACAGGGAAATTATTGATTGAGCACCCTCTTGTGAGAGGCGTATTCTTTACAGGTAGTGAAAAAGTTGGAATCATGCTTGCAAAAGAGCTTGCAGCTCATCCAGAAAAAATTCTGGCCTTAGAAATGGGGGGAAATAATCCCCTTGTCATTGGGACAATTGATGATCTGCAAACAGCTGCACTACTGACCGTCCAATCGACCTACATTACTTCCGGACAAAGATGTTCCTGCGCTAGACGTTTAATTGTTCCCAAAGGAAAGAAAAATGATGAATTTATCGAAGTTCTAAAAACGATGATAAAAAATCTTCGTGTGGGATTTTATAGTGACACTCCAGAACCTTTTATGGGGCCCGTGATTTCAAACCAAGCGGCTGAAAAACTTTTGGAATCACAAACCAAACTAGAAAAAATCGGCGGCATATCTCTTTTAAAGATGGAAAAAGTTTTTTCCGGGAAGCCCCTTTTAACTCCGGGCCTTATGGATGTCACTTCCATTAAAGATCTTCCTGATGAAGAGTATTTTGGACCTTTTCTTCAATTAATTAGGACCGAAAATCTTGAGGAAGCCTTCTCAAAAGCAGCCGAGACAAAGTATGGACTTACTGCAGGGCTATTTTCAAACGATTCTGGCGAATTTGAAAAGTTTCAAAATTTCATTAAAGCAGGAATTATCAATTGGAATGTCCCTTTGACAGGAGCAAGCAGTTATGCACCTTTTGGCGGTGTAGGTCATAGTGGCAACCATCGACCAAGCGCCTATTTTGCTTCGGATTATTGCTCTTATCCCATTGCAACACAGGAAAGTGCAACACTTCGCTTGCCTTCACATCTTCCTCCAGGTATAACAAAAGTTTGAAAGAGGGAAAGGAGTCTAAAAGTGAACTATATCGCATTTGAAGTGAATTTCGATGGCATCCCCGGGCCTACACATAGCTATGCAGGACTTTCTTTAGGCAATACTGCCTCAATGCAAAACAAAGGTGAAGTTTCAAATCCCCGCGAGGCTGCGTTGCAGAGTGTGGAAAAAATGCGGTTTCTATCGAGCTTGGGAGTAAAACAAGCTATTTTGCCACCTCATGAACGTCCCCATTTTCCCACACTGGATAAACTTGGATATAGTGGAAGCAATGAAACCATCCTTGCTAATGTAAGAAACCAACCATGGATTTTGAACAATTGCTGCTCTGCTTCTCCAATGTGGGCTGCAAACGCCGCAACAGTTTCGCCATCAGTTGACAGTTTGGACAAACATGTCCATTTGACACCGGCCAATCTTGCATTTGAATTCCAAAGAAGCTTGGAAGCACCTACAACAGCAAGAATTTTAAAGGCCATTTTCCCTAATCCAGTTTATTTTAATCATCACGATCCCCTTCCATCTCATTTATTATTCACAGACGAAGGAGCAGCCAACCACACCCGGTTTTGCAGAGATTATAATGGACCAGGCGTGCAATTTTTTACTTGGGGAAGAACTTCTTCTGATCCCTACTTGCCAATCCCACAAAGATACCCCGCACGCTATACTTTAGAGGCTGCACAAGCAATTGCACGATTGCATCAGCTTTATCCAAGACAAGTAGTATTTGCCCAACAAAATCCAGAAGTGATTGACCTTGGAGTTTTCCACAACGATGTGATTGCTGTCGGCAACAAAAGCTTTTTCATGTACCACGAATTTGCCTATTTGGATACAGAAGCAACAATCCAAGAACTAAGAGAAAAGGTCCGTCAGACTTGTGATGTTGAAATGTATTTAGTTATGGTTCCAGAAAATCGGGTTTCTGTTCAAGAAGCTGTTCAATCCTATTTGTTTAATTCACAGATCGTTTCATTGCCTGATGGATCGATGCACCTGTTTGTTCCAAAGGAATGTGAGTTTTTTCCCAATATTGTGTCCTTACTAGATGAGATGCGAGAAAATCCAGACAATCCCATACAGCGCGTGCATGCCATCAATTTACGTCAGAGCATGAAAAATGGGGGCGGTCCCGCTTGCTTAAGATTGAGGGTGGTTTTGAATGAAGTTGAACTAAGGGAGACCAATCCTTCTGTCTTTATGAGCGATACACTTTACACAGCATTGATTGCTTGGATCAATCGATACTATAGAGACCGTTTGTCCGAAAAAGATCTTGCCGACCCCCAACTCGCCAAAGAAAGTCGGGAAGCCCTCGATTCGTTAACTCAAATTTTGAATTTGGGTTCAATCTATTCCTTCCAAAGGTCTCCTTAGGAAAGAATGGATTGTGCCTAGTTCACCTCTTATTTCTAAGTTGTTTATTATCAATAATTGTGTTATACTGCTCCTTTTAAATTAAGGAGCATCTATGGCAGTAGGAATTCATAATCAGCCTCCGAGGCACTTACAAGTATTAGACTTTGATACCCATCCCAAAAAATTATTTAAACTCGCAGTAGGATTCGGACTCGCTGCCATCCCATTTTCAGCATTAGTTGTCCTCACTTCTATGAGCCTTAGAAGCGATAGTATTAAAGCCCTTCACGGTGTAGCAGGAAAAGCCATCCTGGGCATTAGTATTCCATGCTCCATTATCTGCTTGGTTACAGCAGGAATCTTTAAAGGTAAAAGGGATAGCGAAAAAGTGACAACGCGGGAAGAACGTATTGCAGAACTTGAAGACATTCCTACTTTAGATAGAGTCAATGAAGAGCTTGGAAAAGTCAAAAAAAGAATTGAAAGACGGGTTAAGGAATCAGAAAAAGAAAAAATCTATAATTTAGAATCTGATACTTTTACGATAATGCCTGAACAAGTTTCAGACAAAAATCCTAAGCCCATTGTCAAAGGTGACTCCATCCCGGAGGCTTTCATTGAAGTGGCAATAGAAGATGAAAAAGACAAAAAAGAATTTGTCAAAGTAAATACAAGAGAGTTAAGAGAACTTCTATACGACTATCAAACTCTAAAATTGCGAAGGGATTTTATCACTAATAATCCCCCAGTTGAATCAGACGAAGAAATCTAATTAAAAAAAATCTGTGCAAGGAGTATATATTCCTTGCATGGAATTACTTTACAAAGATTTAAAAGCCAATACTACTTGTGAACTTCGTTTTGACGAGCTTTCTCGTCGAATCTATAGCGTCGATGCCTCCATTTTTGAAGTTGTCCCTTTGGGAGTAGTCCTCCCAAAAAACTATAGCGACCTCCTCACAACTGTCAAAATTGCCTACAGGCATCAAGTCCCCATTGTTGCTCGCGGCGCTGCTACGGGAATTGCTGGTGGATGCATTGGTTCTGGACTTATCGTCGATATTTCCAAATACCTAAACAGCATTATCGAAATTAACATCGAAAAAGAATATGCCATTTGTGAACCTGGGGTTGTGCAAGACACACTTAATGCAGCGCTGTCCCCTTTCGGCTATCGCTTAGGGCCAGATACTTCAACAGGAAATCGTGCAACACTTGGCGGAATGACCGCTAATAATTCTGCTGGATCCCGCTCACTTCGTTATGGAAGGATGGTGGACCATGTTGAGGAAGTTGAAGTCATCCTTGCAAATGGTGAAGTTCTAACCTTTGGGAAATTAAATCCTGAAGAATTTCAAGCTAAGCTTAAATTACTCACAACTGAAGGTCATATTTATCGGGAAGCCAAGCGTATTGGAGAACATTATCAAAAAGCTATACAAGAGCACATACCTGATATTCCAAAAATGGCCGCAGGATATAACCTCCACTACCTTCTCCATTCACCCTTCAATCTAGCAAAAATCATTACAGGCTCAGAAGGAACACTAGGTCTTATAACAAAAATTAAAGTCAAAATAGCTCCAAAACCTATTCGAACCGGTCAATGCGTTGTACATTTTCATGAAATGCGTGAAAGCATGGACAGCATCGCAAAAATGTTAGAGTTTAAGCCCCTGGCGTTAGAAATGATCGATAGCCACATTTTGCAGATGGGAGCTAAAGCCCCCTCAATTCGCTCCAAATTGCATTGGCTTTCAGGAAACCCCGCTTCAGTATTCATTGCAGAATTTGACGGTGCCACAGAAGAAGAGGTCAAAAACAAACTAGATCAATTCCAAACTGCAATGCAGCGAGATCAAATTGGCTACGCGTACACTCTTCTTACAGAGGCAAAATCCTTAAATGATGTTTGGGATGTGCGTAAAGCAGGCTTAGGATTATTAATGTCGAAGCGCAGCTATAGCCGCGCCATCGCTTTTATCGAGGACCTCAGCATTCCCCCCTCCCAACTTCCAAAATTCATTGAAAAGTTTCGAGCCTATCTTCAAAAAGTGGGAAAAGATGCAGGAATTTACGGTCATGTAGGTTCGGGCTGCATGCACATCAGACCCTACATGGATCTACGTCAAGCCTCCGAACTTGAACTGATGCAAAAAATGATGCTAGATGTTGCTGATATGGTTTTGGAATCTGGCGGATCACTCACCGGTGAACATGGAGATGGCTTCATCCGCACATGGCTTAATGAAAAAATGTTTGGCAAAGAGGTCTATAGGGCATTTAAAGAGCTCAAAAAAGCCTTTGATCCTGACAACCTAATGAATCCTGGAAAAAAAGTAAATGGACCTTCCGTCACAGAAAATCTGAGAATTGACCCCAAAACAAAAACGTCTGAAATCAAAACTTTCTTAGATTTTAGCCGCGAAGGAGGTTTTGAACTTTCTGTCGATATGTGTAATGGGAATGGTCTTTGCCGAAAACAAGAAAACACAATGTGTCCATCCTTTCAAGCCACTTTGGATGAATATGACTCGACAAGAGCACGTGCACAAGCCTTAAGGGGTGTTATCCATGGAGAACTAGGTGTCACAGATTTAACTAGCCCCGCCGTTCATGATGTTTTAGATCTTTGCCTCCAATGCAAAGGATGTAAAACGGAATGTCCTTCTCAAGTGGATATGGCAAAAATGAAGGGAGAATTTTTATACCATTACCAAAAAAAGTATGGAATTCCCCTAAGAAGTAGACTGTTTGGAGCCTTGGGTTCGCTATTAAGTACAGGTTCAATGGTTCCCTCCTTTTTTAATTGGATGAACAATCTAACAATTGTAAAAAAGTTGATGGGAAAATTGGGAATATCCACACATCGATCACTTCCTTCCATTGCTTACGAAAGGTTTTCGGAACAATTAAAAAAATGGAAGCAGCCAGAAGATCTTAACGAAACTGTGGTGCTATTCAATGATACTTACACTGAATTCAACCATCCAGAAATTGGTATTGCAGCCTTAAAAGTTCTGAATGCCATGGGTTATAAAGTTATTGTTCCCAACTGGAGCTGCTGTGGGCGCCCTGCACTTTCTAAGGGGTTATTACCCAAAGCAAAAGAGATGGCGATAAAAGTCGTTGAAGAACTGTTGCCTTACGCGCAAAAAGGGATTCCGATCATAGGGTTAGAGCCGAGCTGCATATCTGCCTTGATGGATGATTACAAAGATTTGATCGACTCAAAATGGGCAGAGCCGGTTTTAAAAGCCAGCCTAAGCTTTGATCAATTTGTTGCGGCCAATGGAGAAGGGTTGGTCTTCAAAGATCCTATCACTAACGTTAAAGTCCATGGACATTGCCATCAAAAGGCAATTGTAGGAATGGAACCCACTCTTAAAGCCCTAAAAATGAATCCAGGCTTTAGAACAGAGGCGATTCCATCTGGGTGCTGCGGAATGGCAGGATCTTTCGGCTACGAATCTGAGCATTACGATATTTCAATGAAGATAGGATCCCTTAAACTTTTTCCAGCTGTAAGAAGTAGTACAGATGATACAGAAATCGTTGCCAGTGGATTTTCGTGTCGCACACAAATAACAGACGGCACAGGAAGGAAAGCCGTGCATTTAGCAGAACTCTTAGCAAAAAGCCTTAAGGATAATGAAAGAAACAATGTTTAATAAACGATCAAGATTCAAAGTCCGTAGCCTTTCCGTAAGGCGTGGAGTGCGGTAGCGGAGCGAATGCGGAGCTACCGCCATGCGTTGAGTAACAAGCTTGTTAGTACTCCAGGGCGCTAACGCGCTAGCAGCAGGCGTTGATGGAAACGGAGCTAAAACCTATTTTTTAAACAGTTAAAGAGGCCCACAAAGAATAATGAACCAGACATCTGATAAGCCTAACTTGAATTTTCTCTGTGCTCTTTGTGCCTCTATGGCGATGTTCCTTTTACTTTGCTCTTTCACAGCTTTAGAACTCGTTCCTGTTTCCTATAAGGGACGTTTTCGTCCCTCGGATGTATATGCCAAACTTTGGCTTTACGATTATTACCACAACGATCATTTGGAACCAGAAGATCTCAAGGCATTTCACACCCAATCTCCTTCCGCATTAGAACTCGTTTGGAAAATGGAACTGCTTGGCTACAGGCCTTACAACCGTGCTCCCCTTTTCTGGATACGAAATAAAGATCTGCGCTCTATCCTAAAAATGGATAACAAATCTAGGACCTCTTACTCCCATCTTGAACAAAGCTTTTACACTGAACCTGAAGTGCTCAATACTCTTATCACAACCCATTTTTTGAAAGCTTACACCGATTCAAAAAATAGTGCCCGCACAGAAAAATTGGAACTTACGTCACTTGCACATGGCCTCTGGGCCCAATTCGATCAAAACAGTATTAAAATCACTGAACGACCCGATCGTTTTCCTTGGAATATTTTAACCCCAGGCACACTTGTCCACCCAGATGCACGCAATAACATAGATGAAATCCTCGCTTCAAAAGAAACGATTTCTGAAGAGATCGTATCCTTACTTGGCCTAATGTACCGATATAAAAGTACAGATTTACTAAAAGTGATCCCTAGTAGAAGCCAAGGGGGTGTCTGGCTTCCCATCAATGCGGTCGGAAAGACAAACTACAATATCAGCTCCTACCCTGATCAAATTTTTGATCTGATTAAAAAGTCATACAGCACAATGGAATCGATTGAAACAGAAGAATCGAGTGATCCTGAAATTTTTAAGGAAGCAGAAATATTGGCCCAAAACCTATTGAGAGGATATGCCAGTCTGGCAGGAAAAACCTACCAAAAAAGCTACGAGCGTGAATTGAAATATCCTACAGTGGCGCAACTTAAAGCTGAAATAATCTATACTAGCTATCCCTTGGTTGAAATGGCTATTTTAGCCTACCTCTGCGCACTTACACTTCTTCTTTTATTGCCTATTTTTAATTTTGGATGGATGAAATGGAGTGCACTGATTTTCTTTGCTATAGGTTTCGCTCTTCATACCCTAATATTAGCGCTACGAATTTACATTCTGGAGCGCCCTCCCGTCTCTAATATGTTTGAAACGGTCGTCTATGTTCCATGGATCGCTGTCTTGCTAAGTTTTGTGCTAGCCTACTTTTACAAAAATACCTTGCCGCTCATTGTCTCTGCTATCCTTGCTTGTGTCCTTCTCACCACAATCGAACTGACCCACCTCAATAGCAGTCTTGAAAATGTGCAGGCTGTCCTGGATTCGCAATTTTGGCTAATCATCCACGTCCTCATGATTGTAGGAAGCTATGGGGTCTTAGCCCTTGCCGGATTGCTCGGCCACTATTATGTCATTCATACCTTATACAACCGCAAAATCACCCCACCAGCGACCTTTGCGGCAAAAGTCCTCCTTCAAACTCTGTATATAGGTGTTGCCCTTTTAATTCCCGGAACAATCCTCGGTGGAGTCTGGGCAGCTGAAAGCTGGGGGCGATTCTGGGATTGGGATCCTAAAGAATCCTGGGCCTTTATCTCGGCGGGAATCTACCTTATTACTATTCATGCCTACCGCTTTGGACAGATTGGCAATTTTGGCCTAGCCATCGGGTCGATTATTGGCTTGATGTCGATTAGCTTTACGTGGTATGGAGTAAATTATATTCTGGGTACTGGTTTGCATACCTACGGTTTTGGGTCCGGAGGCGAATACATTTACTACTCGTATCTCCTTGCTGAAACTCTATTTATAATTTCTGCGTTAATTTTACAGCAGAAATATGGGTTGAGAAAAACCTGAAATATGGTAAACTTTTTGAAAACACAAAACATTGGGTTTTTTCATGAGAAATATCAAGAGTGAGCGCCTAAAAAAACTTGAATCGGAACTTAAAGACTTAGAGCAATGGCTTAAGCTTGGTCTTGTCCCCAAAAAAGATGTCGACAAACATAAAGAAGAAATTCTTGCTGTTAGAAATAAAATTGAGGAGGAAAAAGAACGCCTCCAATTCCTCAAAGAAAGTGGTGAAACGGAAGAGTATATTACCCCTAAAAGGCAACCCAGCCGCGCGGGATACACCGAAATGCCCACCATTCCAGATATCGATGCTAACGAGACAATGGGGGCCATGAGCGATACCGGCTTCAATATGGATACAGATTTCGCTGAAACCGAAACTGTTGGTACCGAAGAACGTGACGAAGAAGATGAAGAGCATCCTACAGCCGATGAAAATACAGAAGCTGAAGAAAACGAAGATGAAGATGAATCTTACTTCAGCGACAAAAACCGTTGGCGCCGTGGGGGTATCATCGATCCCGATGCGGATGAATGGTAAACTTTTCGAGCACCTGCCCAACTAATGTACAAAGTGGACGAAGTGGACGGGCAAATTAAAAAATTATACTTGCCCGTCCACTTTGTCCACTAAGTCCACTTCGTCCACTTTGTACATTAGTTTGGGCAAGCAAAAGCCCGAAATGTAATATGACCCAAGAAATTTCCCTCTATTTTCATATCCCTTTTTGCACGAAGAAATGCGATTACTGCCATTTCTTTGTGCTTCCTAATAAAGAGTCTCTTCATGAACAACTCATTGAAGCTCTTAGGATGGAATGGGACCTTTATGTCCCTAAGATACAAGGCAATAAGCTTGTTAGCGTCTATTTTGGGGGCGGCACTCCTGCTCTGATAGGACCTTCAAAGATCGGTGAAATCCTCTCCTGGATCGAAAATATATTTCCGGATGACCTCCCCCATGCAGAAATTACCCTGGAGGCCAATCCTGAAAATATCACCCTTCCAATCATGAAAAAATTCCAAAATGTAGGGATTAATCGAGTCAGTATTGGAGTCCAAACCTTAGACGAACCGACCCTCTACCTGTTGGGGAGAACCCATACGTCTAATAAAGCCCTAGATGCTGTAAAACAAACTTATGAGGCAGGAATCACTAACATCTCTATCGACCTTATGTATGATCTTCCTGGGCAGACACTTCAACAATGGTCCCATACACTCGAAAGAGCTGCAAAACTCCCTATAACCCATCTATCTCTCTATAACCTTACTATAGAACCCCACACAGTGTTCTTTAAGTACCGCGATGCCTTACAAAAAAGGGTCCCAGATCCCGAAATCAGTACCCAAATGTATGAAATGGCAATTAACGTCTTAGAAGCCTCTGGTTTAAGGCAATATGAAATCTCTGCCTTTGCCCGAAATGGACTCCATTCTCGCCACAATACAGGTTACTGGCTAGCCCGTCCCTTTATCGGATTCGGCCCCTCAGCTTTTAGCCACTGGGAAGGTCAACGCTTTCGAAATATTGCCCATTTGAATAAGTATCATAAGTCTTTGAAAGAAGGTATTTTGCCTATCGATTTTAGTGAAGAGCTTGATCCAAATGCTGCGCGTCGGGAGAAGTTTGTCATTCAACTTAGGCTGCGTGAAGGGATTCATTTAAAAAAGTTTTCACAATTATATGGAGAGCTTGATCAAGAGACTTTAGAAAAAATCGATGAACTGGTTAAAATAGGCTGGATCAGTAAAGAAAAGGAACGAATTTTGCTCACAAAAAAAGGGCTTCTTTTTTACGATTCTGTGGCTTCGGAATTAATTTAAATATTTAACTATTAACTTGACTCTAAAACTAGTTTTAACTATAATTTTAATATTAAATAGTGTTTAATAAATATAGATAAAATTTAATAAGGTGAAGCTATGTCAGTACCTCTAGTAACTGAACCTATTAACCGTGGAAAACTCCCAGTAGTAGAGAACAAAAAAGCTAATGTCTCTTCTAAAGAAGATTCAAAACCAAAAAAGTCTGATTGGTACACGAAATTAGATGCAGCCATAGGCCAAGCTAAAGCTGGAACTTTTAAGATAATAGGCCCTGATGGAAAAGAGACTGGAAAGACGCTCTCTGTTGGAGAGGATTTAGCTGAGGGTTACCCTAAAATTCACTGCCGCTTTATTAAAGATAGGGATTTTGAAAATGATAAGCCTTTAACAAAACAGCAAAGACAAGCCAGTAACTATCTAAAGAGTACAATAAAACACGAAGATAAAGACTATATTAGATTTCCTATCTACTGGGAAATTGAGCTCGCTGAGGGGATCATCCTTTCTTCAGATGCCGAAAAAACTAATAAGTTACGCGAAAAGATGAGCAAACCTGATGCAGAGGTTTACCAAATCGATTCGTTTGTTGATCAAAAAGATAATACCTTTATTCAAACAACTGTAGAACAGCCTAAAAATCCTGATCAAAAGCCGGAAGAGTCAACCTACATAAACGGTGCCGCAGAGGATCTTAATGCTGACCGTATGGCCCTACAGCTCGCTAAACAATATGGAAATACCCTAAGGTTTGCCCTTGGACATGGAATTGATACGAATAACTCAAGAAGTGCCTTCATCAATTGGTTTGCTCGGAATAACTTTATTGAGATCGGCCTTAAAGATCATAAAGGAAATAAAATCACGTGGGCCAATTTTGGTCCTGAAGCACAAGCATTTGGACCTACCAGACGCTACCACGAAATCTCTGGCATGTGCGTGTCTATCACAGATGTCAATAAAAATGAATTAGAGTACGAGTTGCCGCATCTAAAAACAGCCCAAAAAATTCAAGCTAAGGTAGGGAAAGCACAATTTACTCCTTATCTAGGAAAAGATGAAAAAATAAGTAAATCAGAATATGGGAAACTGACAGAAAATCGGAAAGCTCGTTTTGAATATGAACACTACATTAAGTTATTGAAACAAGAGTTCGAACAACAACGATTGGAGCACTTCGCACATGAAAATCGTCTGGCTTCCATCATTCTTGAACAGCTAGACAGTTATGAAAAAGATAGGACTGCTAATTTAAATGATGCAAAATATTCTCATCTGTCACGTGCAGTAGGGGAAGCTGTAGCAAATCCTGAGGCGAGATCTGATGATGCAATTTATAACGCAATCAATGTTGCAAAACTGTGTAATCCTGCTTTAAATTTGGGCAGAGCCAACTTTGTAAATGCATCTAAAAAAGCTGAGGCTATAGCACATTATAGAGCCGAATTAAAAAGAAAAATCGAAAGCAATAATGCAGAAGTCAAAGCAGCGATCCCTCACCTTAAAAATGCTTTAATGAATTACGATGTTCCTTTCAGCGCAGATCCCGTACAAAAGATTGAAGCTACAAAGTTCAAAGATAGTATGGCTCAGAATCAAGAGGAACTCGATGGATTGAAAGAATTAATCGGGTATAAAATGGACGATGTGTTCGCCCGCTGGCATTACCTAAAATGCGCGATGGAAGGGATTGATAATACTCCAGCGCAGTTAAATCAATTCTATGACAGACCTGTCGACCCTGATTATGCTAATACCCTGCCTACCAAAATTGGCACGGGACGTTTCCTGGTACGTGCGTTGATTGAAGGCTTGGATGAAACTAAGGTCCCTGTTCAAGACAGGCTGCCAATACCTGCTCCAATGGCATTTCTTGGATCCAATGTCGCTCAAGGTATATTGTACCCACTTGTAAAAGGCCTTGGGTCAAAAGTTGTGAAACTTTTACCTGGCGATGCGCGAGCTTGGGTTGCTGCTAAATTTTCACCGGATGCAGCAGCCGTCAAAAAGGCATTTTCTGCAACGGCCAATCCACCAGCGGTCGCAGGAGAAGCTGCTGTTCCTCCCCCGCCTCCAAGTCAAGAACTTCAAAGACTGAATTTCTATGACGCTTATAAAGAAATGATAGAGCTTCAAAGTCAAATGTTCCAGCTTATGACTTTGGCAAATGTTATTCAAAACATTTACGTTCCTGACAAATCTGTTAAATTGACAATGAGAGAATTCATTAACACTTTACCTTTGTCAGAACGCGTTTATCAATATCATAGAATGAATGACTTCAATAATGAAGTCGAAGGTATTATTCAAGGAGCCCGTAGCAAGCTTGAAGCCGAAGAAAAGAAAGAACTTGAAGATCGCAGAAAGAAAGATTTCTTCGTCAGGGATGCAACTGCAACTAAAAAAGTTGTTCCTCCAGATGCCAATGGAAAAGCAAAAGATAAAGATAAAGACGAAGGCGAAGACTTGTCTCTTGTATAACCTTTTTTCCTCCTTGTGCGTGAAATTTCTATGTTTGGCAACTAATTTCTTATGCTTGAGAAAGTTAAGAAATAACCTGACACGGGAACGCGCAAGGATACAGTGAAAACTATATTTTTTCTAAACCTCGGGATGTATAATAGAATTTTACACCCGAGACTGTTATGCATATTGTCAACATCGCATCAGAATTAGCCCCATTGGCAAAAGTTGGAGGCCTAGGGGATGTCACTTTAGGTCTATCTAGAGAGCTTTCTTGGAAAGGGCATGATGTCGATATCATCATTCCGAAATACGATTGCATGGACACCAGTCAAATTCGCGATTTCACTGTAGAGTACCAAGACCTTCTCTCTTACTACAATGGCGAATGGTTCCACAATACCGTTTGGATAGGTTGGGTGGAAAATCTCAAAGTTTATTTCATTGAACCCCACCATCCACGCCACTTCTTTAACCGTGGATGTTTCTATGGGTGCGAGGATGATATCGAGCGCTACCTCTATTTTTGTCGCACAGCCATGGAATTTTTGTTCAAACGACCTATTGCTCCTGACATCATCCACCTCCACGACTGGCAAACCGCTGCAATTGCGCCACTCTATAACGATATGTATAAATCATTGGGTTACAAGAAACCCAAAACTGTTTTTACCATTCATAATATCGAATACCAAGGTAAATGCGCACCTTCCGATCTTGACCTCATAGGACTCAAAGGCAATTCCTACCTCGTTCCAGCAAAATTACAGGATAAATTAAATGCATCCTCGATAAACCTCCTTAAAGGGGGAATCGTTTATTCTGACTACATCACAACAGTTTCACCCAATTATGCTAAAGAAGTTAAATCCCCTCTTGGCGGAAGAGGTTTAGAAGATGTCATCAACAAATATTCGGATAAATTTTCTGGAGTCCTCAACGGAATAGACTACTCTTATTGGAATCCTGAAATCGATCGTTATCTCCCTGCCCACTATTCATCGCGGGAAAATCCAGCTAATAAAAAAGATAGAGCCACGATTGATCAAAAAGCTTACGTAAAAAAATTGCTTCGCGAAAGGCTCAATCTTGCTGAAGATCATCGGCCTATTGTGGGATGTATTTCTCGATTAGTCCCACAAAAAGGATTAGAACTGATCAAACACACTTTGCTTCACATTGATGAAAAGGGGGGGCAATTTGTTCTGCTTGGATCGAGTCCCATTCCCGAGATCAGTGCCGAGTTTCATGCCTTAAAACACCAGTACGCAGACCACCCGAATGTTTACTTAGTTCTTCACCAACAAGAAGATCTGGCACATCTTATCTATGCAGGTTCCGACATTTTTATTGTACCCTCTCTATTTGAACCCTGTGGGCTTACGCAAATGATTGCTTTAAAGTATGGTACTGTGCCTATAGTGCGAAAAACTGGCGGTCTGGCTGATACAATCTTCGATGTTGATTTTAGTGGCTTGCCTTTTGACAAAACAAATGGGTATACTTTTGACCACCCGGATGCCCAAGGAATTGACTCAGCTCTTGACCGGGCAATAAAATGCTGGTTTAATGAACCTGATAAGTGGAGACATCTCATGATCAATGGAATGAACATTGATTTTAGTTGGGATAAATCAGCAGATAAATATTTAGAGATCTACAAGAAGATTATAGGTTAATATCGTGAGCATCGCCAATACCCTGACACTTGGAAGGATAGTTATTAGTCCTCTGTTCTTATTGGTTTACGCCTTCCATGACGAATTATTTATCAGTCAAAAGGAACTTCCTTTTGTCCTACTCTTTTTTCTAATGATCACTGAAGGTTCCGATGCGTTCGATGGTTATCTCGCTAGACGGTTTAATCAAGTGACAGACTTTGGAAAAGTGATCGATCCTATGGCAGATAGCATTTGCCACCTTTCGATCTTTCTAACCTTTACCCTGCCGCCTGTTAATCTTCCTGTATGGATGATCTTCCTTTTCTTTTACCGAGATTCAGTGATCAGCACTTTAAGGACCATCTGTGCACTGCGCGGAATGGCTTTGGCAGCAAGGACCAGCGGTAAAATTAAAGCAATTTTGCAAGCAATCGCAGCTTTTGCTGTCGTCTTGATGATGATCCCTCATGCTTGGGGAACAATGTCTGATGAAACACTAACGTTTTACAGCACATGGATTGTTGGAGCTGCAGCAGTTTACAGTGTCTTCTCTATAGCAGATTACATCTTCGCCAACAGACTCTACATCGCCCGCACTCTCAAGCCTAAAAAAAAAAGTAGCTTGAAAAACACTGTTTTAGAAAATGTCTAATTAGAAATGTTTACTCTGATCCCCGGTAGGGGATCAGATAGAGTTAGGGATTGCCTCGATCGGCTGAATAGCTTCTTCATCCTGATCGATGTCGTAGCTTAATTCATGTCTCAAACGGAAGATTCCATAAGAATTCAACGCCAATAACAATCCCCCGGCAATTGCCATCACCGACTGAGCTTGGGTCGAATCAACAAAAGAAAAGAGGACTAATGCGATTACCGCATAACTGTAATATAATGGACGGCCAAATCTTGGAGCCAAATAATTCGCGCACTTCAGTCCTACACAGAAATAAGCATTGATCGTATTGTATCCCAATAAAAATAGGAACAATGGCATGAAATATTCCATATAGGGAAAATAGTTCGACAGTGCTGTCTGGACCAATAATCCCGCTTCCATCGGCTGGGACCAAACCCCTGTTAATAAGATAATCGTCACACTGGTTGTGCAGATAAAATAGGTATCAAAAAAGATCCCAAAAATTTCTAATGAAGCTTGTTTTTCAGGAGATTTCGCGCAGCTCTCACTATGGATTACGGAAGCGTAACCGACCCCCAAATCCCCAGTATAACAAGCTCTTCTTGCCCCTTGTGACATTGCCAACATGATCGAACTTCCCGCAAAGCCACCAACCGCTGCGTGTCCTGTAAATGCCGATTGCACCACTGTATAAAGTGCCCCAGGAAGAGCCTCGTAATTGTTAAAAATTACCCAGCTGCCCATCCCCAAATAAACCAATACAAACAATGGAATCGAAGCGCTTGAAATGTTCCCAACCCTGCGTACTCCGCCACTGCCCGCAAAAATAACTAAGAAAAGCAATGCCGCAATGACAAGATAAATATTGAAACCTAAGTTTAGCGACATGCTATGAGTAATTACACTAAACTGGTAAACTTCAACACCATAAACGCATAATAAAAAAGCTACCGTATAGGAGATCCAGCTTCCTTTATAGGCCCTTCTCAAGAAATACATCGGTCCGCCATTATAATGGCCGTTTTCGTCCCTTGTACGGTGCAAAACCCCTAGATAAACCTCTGAATATTTCAACATTACCCCGACCATGGCAGTGATCCAGATCCAAAATAATGCTCCCGGTCCCCCAATTTGGACCGCCGTGCAAATCCCTACAATATTTCCAATCCCAACACAACCGCCTATACAAGCAAAAAATGCCTTTAAAGGATGTACTCCCCCCTTGGCCTCTGCCTCATCCTCTTTCATTAAAAGAAAATTTGTAAACGTCTTCAGAACTGAAGGGAACTTCCTGATCTGCATCCCTCGAGAATGTAGGGTTAAATAGAGGCCGACTAACATAACGGCTGGAACACCCACATATCCCCAAAGGATGTCTTCAAATTGAAATAAAAAGTTTGAGATATTTTCTAGCATATTAAGTTACGTGTTGAAATAGAATTATTTTAAACCATTTAGAGCTAAAAGTCAATTGAATTGTCCTTTAGTAAAGGGTATTTTGAGACAAAAATTGTTCCCTCCAGTAATATTCATCTAGAAGGCCTGAACGATCACGACACAGTATACTGAAAGCGGCATAGATTGCTTCAAGAGATGACAAACCCCGCTCTGGATCAGGACAATCCTCCTGACGGCGCGGATAGGCGGTGCGGAAATGGGATGGCAAAGTTCTTCTAGAAATGATTTGTCTTTGGTCCAAAGCTTTCAACATTTGGGCCGCATAACGCCAAGTTCCATCAATAATCAACAAACCCTTATCCCTATCCTCTTCCGACAAGACCGGTCCATCCATCGACAACATCACGTAATTTTCAAAAATTGGAAGTTCATCTTTTGGGAATGTAAAAAAAAGAAAATCATTTCTTTTTTCCAAACCCTTAAGGCTGCATTTCTTCAAATTTTCTTTACGATGACGGATCACCGCGGTTGGAGGAAAAGTTTGCATAATTTGGACTGCTTGGATTACGATGCGAGTGGTTTATTAAACCACGACAAGCCATTTTTTTCAATCTCAATAACCAGGAAGCGCATATGCGTCCATACATCTTTCTCGTGGGTTGTTTAACCCTCTTGTGTTGTATTGTGGGCCTACAAGCTGATTCATCTCAGCTCAACTGGCAAACCAATTATGAGCAGGCTGTAAATGATGCAAAATCGAAGAATAAGCCGATTTTGTTGTTCTTTACTGGATCAGATTGGTGCGGATGGTGCAAAAAAATTGACTCAGAAGTTTTTAATACTCCCGAGTTTGCTAAGGCGGCAGGAGATAAATTCATCTTTGTCAAACTGGATTTCCCAGTTGCCACACCCAATCCTCCCAATATTGACGCTCAAAATAAATCGTTACAGAAAAAATTTGATATCAGGGGATTCCCAACCATTGTCTTGTTAGATGTTAATCAACAACAAATTGGTGTCACGGGTTATCGTCCTGGAGGTGGCGCTTCTTACGCCGATCACCTTCTTAAGATGATTCAAGACTACTCCTCTTATAAACAAAAAATAGGGCTGCTGGACAAGCAGCCTTTTTCTTCTGAAGACTTAAAAGTTTTGTACGGTAAATGCAGAGAATTAGCACATACCGAAGATCTCAATAAAATCGTCACTGCTGGAATGAAAAGCTCAGATCCCCGCTTTTTTTTATTGGAGCGCTACCGCATGCTGGCGGATGAGGGCTTGATCCATGAAGAGGAAACGACGTCGATTAAGAAACAGTTGGTCGCATTAGATCCCAATAATAAATATTTGACCCATTATGATCTCGCCTCGATCGAATTCGAAGCATTTTCAGAAGAGATGGACAAAGAAAATTATTCCCCTGAATTAGCTGTAGAGCCATTAGTGACCTATATTGAAAAGTTCGGAAAACAAGATCCAGAGCATCTCTGGCGCATTCAGATGATTATATCCCAAGTATTCTTAGATAAGAACAATCTTTCCCAGGCTTTGAAGTATGCGAAAGCCTCAAACCAATCCGCCCCCTCGTCAGTAAAATCTGACATCACTGTAGCAATTAAGAACATACAAGCGCAACTTGACGCAAGCAACGTCGCGCAACAATAAAGAAGTAGAACTAAGTACGAAGTCTGAAGTCGGAAGTCAGAAGACAGAAGTGGCACTGCTCACTCTGTTTCTGGCTTTAGCTTTTGCGGACGTAGCGGACGAAGCGGACAAAGCGGACGTTAAAAAGCAAGGTGCGAAGCTTTTTAACGTCCGCTTTGTCCGCTTCGTCCGCTACGTCCGCTTCGTCTGCTTCGTCCGCTGTCCGCTTCGTCCACTTTTGACCTCTTCGTCCATCTATTTTGTTTACTCAATTCAATCCGAAATGCTGAATTTGTGTGGGTTAAAAAACTTCCTTTTTTTCTTCAAATTTTTACTCCTTTTTTTCTTGCTTGAATTCTTAAAATCAGTTTGAATGATGCCTTATACAACGATGAAAAAGCGCCTCTGGTTATGCTCTCAGTTGCAAATGCAAGGAATTGAGAAAACATAAAATTCACCATCGCAACGTCCGATGATTGAACCAAATAGGGATCTTTTCCTCGAAAAAAAAGAAGCTAATTGCTTGATGGAATAATTCGATGAGATGTGCTATAATAAAAGACAAAGAGAATTCATTTTTTCGTAGTCATCAACATCAATTTCATGTAATCTTAGCGAACTTTCTAGTCGAAACATCGTAAACTTTAAAACTTTTTGCGGGGGAAAAATGTCACACACATCTGTAATTCAAAGCGTTATTAAAAGGGATGGGAGTGTTGTACCCTTTGATGTACGCAAAATTCGGCATGCGATCGAAATGGCTTTCCGTGATGAGTACAAAGGTGAAGTCAGTCAGGAAACTCTGAATGAAATCCATCAGTTAGCGGAAAATGTCGCAACCAAAATGCAAGATTCCCCCTCCGTTGAAGAAATCCAAGACAAAGTAGAAGAACTCCTCATGGAAGCTGGCTACCATGCAGTCGCAAAATCTTATATTCTATATCGCGATAAAAGACGCCATGCCCGCGAACTAAAAAAAGTTTACACTGGATCCGAACACCCATCGCTCCATTACAAAAATAAAAAAGGGGACCTTTTGCCCATCGACTTCGAACAAGTACGTCATAGAATCGCTCAGGCATGCAGCAACTTTGAGCCCCAATGTTCTTATCAAGAGATCTTTGATGAGGCAGTTCACCACCTATATGATGGGATTCGCGAAGATGAATTACGCTTAGCTATTGTATTGGCTGCGCGCTCAAAAATTGAAAAAGAGCCCGATTATCAATACGTTTGCGCCGACCTGCTTTTGCAAGATATCGAACAAGAAGTGACTTTGACTTTCCAAGAATTTGTCAAAAAAGGGATCGAAGTCAAAAGATTAGCTCCAGAATTAGGCAAGTTTGACCTGAATAAACTCGCAAAAGCTCTTGTTCCTGCAAGAAATAAACTGTTTACCTACCAAGCTGTCCAAACTCTTTATGATCGCTATTTGCTCCATGATGGTGGACGCCGCATCGAATCCCCTCAATATTTCTGGATGCGTATTGCAATGGGCTTGTCCCTGCAAGAAAAAGATAAAGATGATCGCGCTATTGAATTCTATAATGTTCTTTCCCAGCACCTGTTTGTTTCAGGAACTCCCACACTGTTCAACTCCGGAACGCTCCATCCTCAATTGAGCTCCTGCTACTTACAAACAATGGAAGACAGCCTTGAAGGGATCTTCAAAATTATCACTGATAATGCAAGATTGTCCAAGTGGGCAGGCGGCCTTGGTAACGACTGGACACCAGTTCGTGCAACGGGTGCCCTCATCCGTGGAACAAATGGAACAACTCAAGGTGTTGTCCCATTCCTCAAAATCAATAACGATACTATTGTCGCCGTTAATCAAGGTGGAAAAAGAAAAGGCGTTTGCTGCGCCTATCTTGAAACATGGCATTTAGACTTGGAAGATTTTCTTGAGCTGCGCAAAAATACTGGTGATGAAAGACGCAGAACCCATGACATGAACACAGCCAACTGGATACCTGACTTGTTCATGAAAAGAGTTAAACAACAAGGGACCTGGACACTCTTTAACCCAGGCGAAACTGCAGACCTTCATGACCTCTACGGAAAAGCTTTTGAGAAACGGTATCTCGAGTACGAAAAAATGGCGAAAGAAGGCAAGCTAAAACAGCATAAAACTGTATTAGCCCTCGATCTTTGGCGCAAAATGATCTCGATGCTCTTTGAAACAGGGCATCCTTGGATCACTTTCAAAGATCCATCCAATATCCGTTCCGCGCAAACTCATGCAGGTGTTGTCCATAGTTCAAACCTTTGCACCGAGATTTTGCTTAATACTTCCACAACTGAAACAGCAGTTTGTAATTTAGGATCGATCAATCTTCCTCTTCATATGAAGCAAGGAAAGCTCGACGACCAACTCCTCGCGAAAACAATTACCACTGCTATCCGCATGCTCGATAACGTGATCGATCTTAACTTCTATCCAACTCCAGAAGCTAAGACTGCGAACACACGTCATAGAGCGGTCGGCTTAGGACTCATGGGTTTTCAAGATGCTCTCTATATCATGAACATCCCCTATGATAGCCAAGAAGCTGTAGATTTTGCTGATAGAAGCATGGAATTGATCTCTTACCATGCAATCTTCGCCTCTTCAAAACTGGCAACTGAAAGAGGTAAATATTCTACCTATGAAGGATCGAAATGGTCGCAAGGACTTCTGCCTATCGATACTATCGATATGCTGGAGAAAGAAAGAGGCGAAACTGTTACGATGAACCGTGATCATCACCTCGACTGGAAACCTGTTCGTGAACATATTAAGGCGCACGGTATGCGCAACTGCCAAACAATGGCTATTGCTCCTACCGCAACTATCGCACAGATCGCCGGTGTCACACAGTCGATCGAACCGACATTTGCACATCTCTTCTCGAAATCCAATCTTTCGGGCGAGTTTATTACTATCAATCGTTATCTGCATAGACATCTCAAAGATCTAGGACTCTGGGACCAAAACATGGTCGATGAATTGAAATACTACGATGGCTCGGTACAAAATATCCCTTCCATCCCAGATTCCATTAAAAGAGTCTATAAAACAGCCTTCGAAATCGAACCGGTCTGGATCATTGAATGCGCTAGCAGAAGGCAGAAATGGATCGATATGGGACAATCTCTTGACCTTTATATAAGAGACCCCAATGGACGTAAGCTCAGCGAAATGTACCTTTTAGCCTGGGAAAAAGGGCTAAAAACCACGTACTACCTACGCGCTCAATCCGCTACCCAAGTGGAAAAGTCGACACTCGATGTCAACGCCAAAGGGATCCAACCCCGCTGGATGAAAAGCAAATCAGCATCAAGCATGATCCAAGTGGATCGTGGTCCTGCTGCTTGCCGTATCGATGACCCTACTTGCGAAAGCTGCCAATAGGAGAATGCAATGTCTTGCTGCCAATCATCACAAACCCCTGTAAAGGGGTATGACCTCGCAAAGGAAAGAAATCCTCAAAATAAGAGGATTCTGAACTGCCATCAAGTGGATGTCAACCAATTGATGCCCTTAAAATACCACTGGGCATGGGAGCACTATTTGAACGGATGCCATAACAACTGGCTCCCTTCTGAAGTTCCGATGCAAAGGGATATTGAACAATGGAAATCTAATGTTTTGACGGATGAAGAGCGACGCGTCATCATGCGCAACCTCGGCTTCTTCAGCACAGGAGAAAGCCTTGTTGGGAATAACATCGTATTGGCGATCTTCAAGCATATTACCAATGCTGAAGCTAGACAATACTTGCTGCGCCAAGCTTTTGAAGAAGCGGTTCATACCCATACATTCCACTATATCGTGGAATCATTGGCTTTGGATGAGCGCGAAGTGTTCAACATGTACCATGAAGTGAACTCTATCAATGCTAAAGATGCATTCGAGATGACTCTAACAAAGGACATCATGGAAGAGGGTTTTGACACATCGACACCTGAGAATATCCGTCGTTTCGTCAAAAACCTTGTTGGATTCTATGTGATTATGGAAGGGATCTTCTTCTATAGCGGATTTGTCATGATCCTTTCGTTCCAAAGAAGGAATCTTCTTAATGGAATAGGTGAGCAGTTCCAATACATCTTGCGCGACGAGACTGTGCATTTGAATTTCGGTATCGATTTGATTAATACAATAAAGATTGAAAATCCTGAAATCTGGACACAAGATTTCCAAGATGAGATCTATGAGATGATCGACACAGCGGTGAAATTGGAAGTTCAATATGCAGAAGATTGCTTGCCAAAAGGAATCTTAGGATTGAACGCTAACCTTTTCAGCGAATATGTGCGCTTCATCGCAGATAGACGTCTTGAGAGAATCGGCCTTAAGCCTCGCTACAACAAACGGAATCCATTCCCTTGGATGAGCGAAGTGATGGACCTTGATAAAGAGAAGAACTTTTTCGAAACACGCGTCACCCAATATCAAAGCAGCGGCGCGCTAGTCTGGTAAAATCAAAAGAGCTAAGTGTCACCACTTAGCTCTTTAAGCTTTCTGATAAGTTAAACTTTAGGGAGAGATAGAAGAAATCCTATATATTTGATCTCTTCTGCAACAATATTTCTCATTCTGAGAGCATAGTGAAGATTTGCTCTTAGTGCATACAATCTAGGATTCTTTGCGATTGCTTTTTCACGATGATCAGGAAGTGCATCCCTTTTCTCTTCATAGATGCTATAATATCTCAAATCCAACTCAAAATCTTTTCTTTGTCCCTCGGATAGATCCTTTTCCGATATAAGGTTAAGTCTTTTTAAAAACTTGGTGAGCAAAAAATTCCTTTTGAAGGAAAGGTAGTTAAGCTCAAGATCTGCTTCCTGTTTCTTATATTGCATACTAAGTTCTGAGGCTTTGGCTTCTAATAATGGCAGATGTATCTTTTTAAGATATTGGAGACGTTCTTCACATAACTTCCTATTGTCGATATTTTTCCAAAAGAGATCCTTATCCATGAACTTATTCATGTATTGGCATCTTTTTTCAAAATAATGATCGATCGAATCAATGATTTTACTTATCCGAGCACCTTGATCTTCTAACTGTTCCATCTCGGCTTGTGCTTCAAGCAATTCGTTCATGGCAATTTCTTGCGTTAATTCTGAGGCTTCTCCTTGATCAATTCCATTAAAAACAAAAGCAATAAATTTTCTTTCCAATGAAAGCATCCGAGCTTGAGGTATAACTATAGAGAACCCACAGGAAGGAAAGAGGGTATAAAAATCTAAAATCCAATTAGCATCTTCATCGATTTTTTTTAATGCTACAACAAATGCTAAAAAATGGATGGTGTCTTCATAGCTAAATTGAGGAATTCCCAACCTGCTTAAATTATTTTTAAAGACTTTAACTAACTTCCAAGAATTGTGGATGACGGATGAAATATCTCTACATGTAATCCTGATCCCTGTAAAAGTCGTCATTTCTATCACTTTTAGTGAGTCAGAATCGTCCAAACGAAATCTCTTTCTAGCAAACTGTGCGTTAAAAACCTTTAACTCGTGCATCAAACCCATCCGGCCATTGATTTCCCAATCCAGCGGCTTTTCTTTATTATTTAGAATTAATTTATAGGTCGGGGTGAGTACCTCCCGATCCTCGGAAGTCTCATCGCTATCAATAAAAGGTATGGATACTTTGTCTTCAAAAACTAAGGGAATAAGGGGAAGCGTTTTTTCATTTTTATCAGAAAGCTTAAATCGGGAACCTCCAGGGTTAGCCAGAGGAACTTCAGGATAATGTTCTAAAGATCCAAATGATAATTTTGTAACCACATCTATTACTAATAAAATTATTAATAGAATATTATACAGGAGTATAGAATTACAATGAAGTCAGAAGTCGGAATCAGAAGTCAGAAGTCGGAAGTCAGAAGTCGGAAGGATGCTGCTCACTCTGTTTTTGGCTTTAAATTTTTTAGCGTCCGCTTTGTCCGCTGTGTCTGCTATGTCCGCTTTGTCCGTTGTGTCTGCTAAATAACTAAAGCCAGAAACAGAGTGAGCAGCCCCTTCTGACTTCTGTAGTCTGACTTCCCTCTTCCATTGTTAGATATTGGGAGGCTTGTAGCCCCCAAGAAGCTTTTCGAGCTTTTTGGCAATCGCTAGTGCCACTTCGTCACGCCACGGTTTTGCTACAATTTGAACTCCTATAGGCAACCCATCTTTTGACGTCCCACAGCGAACAACCACGGCGGGCCAGCCCGTCAAATTGTGCACCATCGTGTAGGAAAAATCGTCAATTTCCTTTAGACCATGTCCGTGAGGTTTTGCTGTGGTGGCGACTACCGGCGAAATCAACACATCATAGGGCTGCATAAACCTCAGCATATCGATCTGAAACTGATCCATTGCAATCAATCTGTTCCTTAACTCAGAAACAGAAAACTCTATTTTATCAGCTAAACCTAAAAATTCAGCTAACATTGGAGAGGGTTCCTTAACGTTCACTGCATCCAAGAAAGCCTTTAATCCCAATCCCCTATCCCCTCCCAAAAAAACTGTGTCCCAAATTAACTTTACAGTTTTCCCTATCGCCTCGGGTTGGTCTTCACGCACATCAGCAACGTAGGGTCTTAATGCCTCTGCAGCCTCTTTCACAACTTTCTGAACTTCGTCGGTGGGAGGCACCGCATACCCGCTATGAAGAAAATAAGCGACTTTTAATTTTTTTAGATCAACATCTTTAGGATCTTTCAATGGAACGGGCACAGCAAATGGATCCCTCCCATCCACTCCGGACATAATTTCCAAACCTAAGAAAAGATCATCGACAAACCGTGCCAAAGGCCCTAAAGCAGCAAATTTTGTAAAGATACCCGGTGCATCCCCTATTGCTCCTCCTGTGATAGGAATCCTTCCTTGCGTGGGTTTGATTCCTGCTATTCCAGTAAAATTTGCCGGAATGCGAATGCTTCCTCCAGCGTCAGATGCAAGTCCAAATGGAGATCCCCCTGCAGCAATGATTGCTGCTTCGCCCCCTGAGCTACCTCCAGGTGTCTTTTGTAAATCATAAGGATTTTTGGTTTGTCCATAAATGGCATTATCCGTTTCAGGACAAAGAAGAAGTTCAGGAACATTTGTCATGCCAATGATAATTGCACCTTCTTTGCGAAGGCGTGCAACAGCAGTTCCATCCTCCTCTGCTTTTCTTAACAGTCCTTGACAACCTGCTGAGGAAAAAAATCCCTTCACTTGTGTAGCGTCTTTAATGGTAATCGGCAAACCATGCAACTTGCCTAGTCTTTTACCCTTTGCAATAGCTTCGTCAGCCTTTTTTGCCTCAGATAATGCTTCTTGCGGATCTAATTGCTGAACAATAGCATTGATCTTAGGATTTACTTTTTCAATTCTGTCCAAATGCTCTTTCATCACTTCGACAGATGAAAATTTCTTGGATTTAATTCCGATAATAATGTCTTGAGCCGAAGAATAAAGAATTTCAGACATAATAAGCCTCAAAGATTTTTTTTCAAAATACCCGATAATAGAGGCTCAAATCAACGCTAATTACATGTCTTTTGATTCTGAGCGATGGCCGAATGGCAGGAAGAATGTGTGCACTCAGGATAGGAAATATAAATTATAACTATAGATGGCTAAGGATCAACCTACTAATAACTTTCGGAATTCAGTGATAAGATTTGATGGAAGAAGCTGTTCTACACCACTTCTAGGACGGATATTTAGCTCTAAGCCCATAGGGAGCTGATGCCTGCAAAGGCGAAATGCTTCCCTTACGACTCTTTTAAAACGGTTTCGCTCATGCGCTTTTCCATACTTGCGCGTCACCGTTATTCCTAATTTTGTCGGATGGATTGCGGAGGCTGCATCAACCCTCCTCACCCGCTTTTCAATGACCATCCATTGCCCCAAAAGGCTTTGGTGTCCACGGGCAAGACGTTGAAATTGCCTCCGTCTTAAAAGACGTATTGACTTAGGAAATTCAAATCTCACACACGTGTCAATTGTTTGCGACCTGCACGACGGCGGCGGTTAATGATTTTACGTCCGTTAGCTGTAGACATTCTTTTACGGAAGCCATGCTCAGTTTTACGGCGGCGTTTGCTAGGCTGGTAAGTACGTTTCACGGTTTCATCCTTAATGTTGCAAATATTGAAATTCTTCTGGGATCATACGTCAGATATTAGAAAAAACGCAAGTGAATTATCGTGAAAAATCGACTTGTGGATAAATCCTCTGTTTGCTAGACTCTCATGCATTATAGGAAAAACCCTCAGAGTAAATGTAGAGCACAGGACCATCACTCATGAAAGTAAAAGCATCGATCAAAGCCGATCCCTCCAAAGGGGATATTCTAGTACGCCGTCGCGGCCGTCTTTATATTGTTAACAAGAAAGACCCTAACCGTAAGCAGCGCCAAAAAGGGCCGGCTCGTAAAAAATAGGAAACATTAGGAAATAGTATGGCAAAAAAGTCTTCAGTCGAAAAGCAAAAGCGCAGAGAAAACCTTGTGAAGCTCAAATGGGCAAAAAGACAAGGCCTGAAAGAAATCATTTACAACATGAACTTGACCGAAGAAGAGCGTGAAGCTGCCCGCATCGCATTGAACAAGATGCCACGTGATTCCTCGCCGATCCGTCTGCGCAACCGTTGCAAGCTGACTGGCCGCCCACGCGGATACCTACGCAAGTTTCAAATGTCACGTCTTTGCTTTAGAGAGTTCGCTTCTGCTGGTTTGATTCCAGGCGTAACAAAAGCTAGCTGGTAAAGCGAGAGGCTTTTAAGGACGGACAGAAGGACAGGCTTAAAGGACTTAAAGGCAAAAAAGGAATAAGGACGGACAACTTAGGTTAGGGTTGAAGAAGCCTTGGCTTAATTTGTCCGTCTTTTTTTTGCAGCGGACGAAGCGGACATAGCAGTAGCCTTTCCGAGGCCTAAGCAAAATAAGCGGTAGCCTTTCCGCACCTTGCTTTTTAACGTCCACTTTGTCCGCTTCGTCCGCTGTGTCCACTTTGTACGCTTTGTCCGCTGTGTCTGCTTAGTCTAGTGGCACTGTTAGCGAAGACTCCAGCTCATTCAGCTCTTTAACTTTGAACCATTTTTCTAGGCCCTCACACCAGACGTAGGTGTCCACATCGAGCTCACCCTTATTCCACTCCTGGCGGAGCACTCCAATTCCTACAGGGCCTGCCTGTCGGTTTTGCCTATCCAGATAGTACCATTCCTTTTGCTCTGGGTACAACACCTTGGGGGGCGCCGGAACAAGCTCCACCATCGGCTCATCGGGATCAGGCTCAGGATTCTCATTTTCAAGACTTTTATTGACTTTCGGAAGAAAGAATAGAACAATCAGCCCTATAATTCCGAGTAAAATACCTATGAAAAACCAGATCATGGGATCTCTCCCCTTTTGTGCAGCATACCAAGCATTGAGAACACCAAATCCGACCCACACCAGAGTCATTAGAAACATCGACATAATTAAGTTGTCTTGCTTAAGTATTAAAATCGTGATACTATTTGTTAGATATTCAATAGTCAAGGATAAGGTGCAGGATGCTTGATCAAAAATTAAAAGTTGATCGTAAGAAGGTTGATACAAAAGAATTCGATCTTCCGGAAACTCACTTTGTGAGAGATATCGAAAACCGTGTATTCCAAGGAATTGTGTTGGAATGTCTCGCGAACATTGATGGAATCTCCTTGATTGAAGGCAATCTATTGGATTCGATCTTAGGTAGAGGAAGTGTTGAGGGTGTTAAAGGAATTTATACGGAACAAGATAGCCGCAACCAAACTGTCAATGTGAAATTAGAAATTAACATTCAATACGGTTTGTCCATTCCTGAAAAAGCTGAAGAGATCCAATCAAAAATTACAAAGGACATCACAAAGCTCACAGGGTTACATGTGAATAGCGTCCACGTTGTTTTCAAAAATATTACTCCAAAAGATCCATCCAAACAGCAAGCATTAAGGGCATTTGCAGCTCGCAGTTCTGCTACTTATCAACATGAAGGGCATTTAGACGACGAATATAACGACGAGTTTTAAAAGCTATGAGCCATTTCTTTTATTCCCTGATCAAGTTTTGTATTGGACTTATATTTATTGCATCAGGGATAGCAGGAATGCTTGTACCTTGGTCAGCGCCCCTTAGAACAGCTTTTATTGAATGGCTTTTAGAAGGCTCAACAGATGTTATGCTGTTCGCTTTTGGTTTCTTTGTCATTGGACTTTATTTAGTTCACTACAGCCTGCAGCATGCGAGGGTCAAATACTACAGAATTAAAATTGACGACCCTTCTGTACAAATCAGTGAAAACTTGGTTCAAGACTACCTTCAATCTTATTGGAAATCGTTGTTTCCTACTTCAGAGGTTCCTTGCAGGCTTGAAATGAAGAAGAAAAAAATAGCGATTCAGGCAGATCTTCCGCATATTCCAGAAAAAGACCAAAGGGCAATATTGGAAAGGATAGAAAACGATCTTTCTGAACTTTTCAGGACAATCTTTGGGTATCGTCACCGTTTGGACATCCTGATCTCCTTCAACAAGAAAGGATGAAGGATGACCAAGAGATCAAAGTACATTATTTTTAGAATATTTAAGAGTTATTGTATAAAAAATTCATCCTTCATCCTTCATACGTCATCCTTTTAACATGTGGTTGAGCTTTCCGTTATTTCGAACCCAGCATGATCTTGCATTACAGTATTGGACGCAGTTGCTTAAGCCTGGAGATTGGGTTGTCGATGCAACTTGTGGCAATGGTAAAGACACTTTGAAGCTTGCCAAACTTATTTTGCCTTCGGGAAAATTATGGGCAATCGATCTGCAAGAAGAAGCGATTGCTGCCACTCGTGATCTACTTTACAAAGAATTTGGCATTCCGCCCAACATTCAGTTGATAAAGGGATCTCATGAAAATTTCCCTTCAGAGATTGGGCCTGAATCTACCGCTTTGATCGTTTATAATCTTGGGTATCTGCCTAAAGGCGATAAATCTTTCACAACAATGGCATCTTCAACTTTGACAAGTTTAAAAAAGGGTGCTGACTTGATTAGACCAGGGGGTGCCATTTGCATTACTTGTTACCCTGGACATCAAGAAGGCAAATCAGAAGAAACTGCCATTTTAGAATGGGCTAGAACACTGCCTCCTTGGTTTTGGAATGTGACCTATCAACGTTGGGAAAACAGAAATGAAGCGCCTTCAATGATCTTGATTCAAAGAGGCTTCTGATCTGGATTAATGAGTTTCAACGAGATCTAATAAGTATTTTTTTAGAAAATTATTGATGATTCAAAATTTTTTTGACTATTTCCCTTTATCGACTAGGGTCCATCCATCAATGGGAGCGTGATTTTTTACCAAATTACTATTGGGGTTAAGCCCTACAACGGTTTGGTAGCAAAGCATGAGATGGTTCACTCCATTCATAGCCCTGTGGGGGTTTTCTTCAACGGGCAAATTGTACACTTTAGCGATCTCATTTTTGGACAAATTGAGCTCAACAGGAAAGGGTGTTCCCTTCTCCCTCGCATCAAAAGCTAAATGTGCCCAATACATCGAAGCAAAATCGAGCCAGTGGTAGGGCCAATGAAGGCTTTCTTGAGTGTATATATCAACGAGCTGTGTGAAAAAACCTCTGTCAAAACCGGGATTTTGACAGATGAAAACAGCTTTTCCCCTCTCAATTCCAAGGGATGTAAATAGATCAATGAGCTCTTTACCAATGGTCTTCGCATCTTTGCCTGTTTCTATGAGGTCCCAGGTAAAGCCATTAATCTCTATGCTAGAGAGATCCCGCTTTTCCCAATTTTCTGGAGTTATTTTGACAACGCTTTGATAGGAAGCAGTGGTGTTCCCTGTGGAGACATTGACAACTTTTAGGGCGATATCTATCGCATGATGCCGGGAAAGGTCTAATCCCGTAGTCTCAGTGTCTAGAAAAATTGCTAGCATCACACACCTAAACGGTAACCTCCAACTGTACAAAAAGATTTGAATTGTTTCAATGGGTATTGAGCGGATTTCCTCAATTTGCTATATATTAGGGTATGAAAAGTTTCGACTTTTTGTATCGATTTTTTGTGCGTTGGCGTTATCCGGTCTCGTTGCCGGAGGATGTCGCAATGGCCTTAGGAGTTCCGCTTAACAACCGGATGTCCTTTGAGGAGTTCGTGAGCCTGCTCACAAGTCCTTCGTGTTGTCCTTCCAAATTGATGAAATACATGCCTCGCCAACAGGCAGAAGATGCCTTCAGAAATGCCCTTCGGAAAGAAAAATTCACCCACTTAACACTCTGTTCCTACTACTTCAACGAAGGTTGGATGGAGTTCGTCCTGCAGTTCGATGACCAGTCAAGACTTCGCCGTATCTACTTGCAGCACAAGAACATAAAGCAAGATAACGGTATCGAAATTCCTCTGCAAAAAACAGCTGTTAAATAGCAAATTCGGGCACGGGCACGTAAGAAGAGGGCTTATTTTCCGATGAGGTTGAGGGCGCTTCCTGCTTTGAACCACTCAATTTGGCCTTCGCTGAAGGTGTGATTGAGGGAAATAATGTCTTGCGATCCATCAGAATGATGGACAACAAGTGTAAGTGGGACGCCTGGAGCAAAGGCTGTCAGCCCTTCGATATCCAAAAGATCATCTTCTTTAATCTTATTGTAGTCTTCTGGGTTTGCAAATGTTAGTGCCAACATCCCTTGTTTTTTTAAGTTGGTTTCATGGATACGAGCGAAACTTTTTACAATGATAGCACGGCCTCCAAGAAAACGGGGCTCCATCGCAGCATGTTCTCGGGATGATCCTTCACCGTAGTTTTCGTCACCGATCACAACCCAACCAATTCCATATTTTTTGTATTCGCGCGCAACTTGTGGATAGGGTTGGACTTCATTGGTCAAAAGATTTAGACCTTTTCCTACCTCGTCTCTGAAGGCGTTGACAGCGCCGGTGAACATGTTGTCAGAAATCTTGTCGAGGTGTCCTCTATAGCGCAGCCATTTTCCTGCTGGTGAGATGTGGTCTGTGGTGCATTTGCCTGAAGCTTTAACAAGGACTCGAAGATTCAATAGATCTGTTCCTTCCCAAGCTTTGAAAGGTTCTAATAATTGTAACCGATCGCTTTTTGGATCCACAATCACCTGTACAGAAGATCCATCTTTTGCAGGTTCCACATAGCCTGATTCACCTGGGTCAAATCCATTGGCTGGAAGTTCTTCCCCTTTTGGTGGTGTCAGCTTAAATTTCTCCCCTTTCTCATTTGTCAGGGTATCTTTCATGGGATTGAAGGTCAATTTTCCAGCCAATGAGAAGGCAATAACGATTTCAGGGCTGGCAACAAATGAGTGAGTTCCAGGATTGGCGTCGTTACGTCCTGCAAAGTTGCGGTTGTAAGAGGTCAGAATGGAATTTTTTTCGCCGAAGGCAACATCGTGTCGTTTCCATTGTCCGATGCAAGGTCCGCAGGCGTTAGCTAAAACGAGTCCACCGATCTGTTCGAGTGTTTGAAGCTGTCCATCCCTTTGAATGGTGGAATGGATCTGTTCCGATCCTGGAGTAATCGTCAATGGGCATGCTGCTTTAAATCCGTGATCGATGGCTTGTTTTGCGATACTGTTGGCTCGTTCAATGTCTTCATAACTTGAATTCGTGCACGAACCGATCAAGGCAACAGAGATAGTTTCTGGGTAGTTATTTTCTTTCACTGCTTGTGCAAATTCTGAAAGCTTCCAAGCTTTATCTGGGGTATAGGGTCCGTTGATGTGGGGCTCCAATTCTGACAGATTGATTTCAATAATCCTGTCGTAATAACTTTCTGGGTGTTTTAGAACTTCTGGGTCTGCCACCAGGTGCTCTTTAATCCTATCGGCCAATAATGCGATCTCTTCGCGTTCTGTTGCCCTCAAGTAGTCTGCCATTCTCGAATCGTAGGGGAAAATGGACGTTGTGGCTCCTATTTCTGCTCCCATATTGCAAATGGTGCCTTTTCCTGTGCATGAAATGGATTGGGTGCCTTCGCCAAAATACTCAATAATGGCTCCTGTCCCCCCTTTCACTGTAAGAATCCCTGCTAGCTTTAGGATAACGTCTTTCGCAGAGGTCCAACCGCTAAGCTTGCCGGTCAGTTTAACACCGTAAATTTTGGGGAATTTAAGCTCCCAGGGCATTCCGGCCATGACATCGACAGCGTCGGCTCCTCCGACTCCAATGGCGATCATTCCTAGACCACCTGCATTGGGAGTGTGGGAATCGGTACCTATCATCATTCCGCCGGGGAAGGCGTAATTTTCTAGGACAACTTGGTGGATTATGCCGGCTCCAGGCTTCCAGAAGCCAATGCCGAATTTATTGGAAACGCTTTGGAGGAAATCAAAGACCTCTTTGCTATCTTGAGTAGCACGTAGTAAGTCTTCAGCTGCACCTGTTTCAGCTAGGATAAGGTGGTCGCAGTGGACAGTAGAGGGAACGGCAGTTCTGGGGCGTCCGGAAGACACAAATTGTAAAAGCGCCATCTGAGCGGTGGCATCTTGCATTGCAACGCGGTCAGGATTGAAATCGACGTAGGTTTTCCCTCTTACAGGAGCTTTATCTAGGTTATCTGTTAGATGGGAAAGGAGGATTTTTTCTGTGAGTGTCAGGGGTTTGGATGTAAGCTTACGGGCCTTTTTAAGTCTTTCAGGATAAGCTCTAAAATGTTGTTGAATTAGATCGGAATCAAACATAAGCCCCCTGGGGTTTTCCCTACTTCTATTCTAACCCAGGGAGACCAATTTTTAAAATAATTATTAGTATACAGTATTAATCGTCATCATAAAGCTGATCAACATCAGGAGCTCTGGCAATGGCTTCCACATCACGTTGCGCTTCTATCTTCTCTCTTTTTGCTTCAGCTTTTGCAAAGCTCTTGTCAAGGAAATCGATAATTTCATTCAGTTTATAAAGCTGTAAATATCCGATATATTCATTCAAAGTATGATGAGAATAGGTTTTGATTTTACCAAGTATCCAATCATTAAAGTCAACGATTTGTGGATTATTCTGAAGTTGTGGCCACTTTTTAATAAACCTATAGAGTGAGATCAGTTTTCCTGGAGGATTTTGTTCTATCTCATCATCAAAACCTCTTTCTTTATTGATAGCTCTATCATAAAGATTTACTCTATTTTGATCTAAAATTATATCTATCAGCAACTTACATTTTGCTTCATTATTTAAGAACACAGTTTTTAGAAAATATAAAACATCTTCATACCAAGCGAATTGGGTCTTGGATAGGTCAAAATCTTTAACTTCACTAAGGATGGGGTCAGCTATATATTCGATCAATTGATCCTTAGTCAAATTATCATTAAATTTGATAGATTTAATATTTCCCCCGGTAATATAAAATGAATGAACACTAGAAAGATCAAAATCTTCAAGTTTGAATGTTCTCTTTAAAAGTTTTGTTTCATCCACACTTAGCTTGCTAGGTTTAACATAGATTGGGTTATTGATAGTGATATTAATCCCACTAAATATAAACATTAACAATCTATAAAAGTTCATGTCATTAAAATTAATTTTCTGATTTGGAATAGAGATAATGGTATGTCGAGTCAACGGAAATTTACCTTGAGATTCTTCCAGAATATACTTATCAAGTTCTTCAAAAGTAGTGATGACAACATCATTTTGCGCTGGCTGTGGCAGTGGAACTAATGAGACGGCTAATCCAATTCTTGCTTCTTGTTCAGACAATGATCTTTGGGCATTATCTATTAATCTAAAAATCTCCCTTTCTTTTTGCTCTACAGGATTGGATCGCTCTCCACAATAGAATAGATTTAGAAAATTTTGCCAAACCTTGCAGATTTTCCAGCCAATCTGTTCTTTTCTTACAATAAAACAGCTTCTAAGCTCAGTTAGATTTAATTTAAGTTCTCTTATATTTGTTCGGCTATTCTCTTCCGTCAAAGAGGCTGAAACGGAATTGACCAAAGAATTTAAACTGTTTTGTAAAGTTTGATTTTTATATCTAGTGGCAACAGGGGCACCATCGGCTCCAATGGATAAATATTTATTTGTATCAGTTATTCTTGTACTACCTACTAAGTGTCCTAAAGTCATATTAACTCCAAAATTAAAGAAATATTATATCATAATAATTTAATATTATATCATAATAATTTAATATTGTAAATTGTTTTTGTAGGCAGGAAACCCCCTCTCTGCTATAGTGTCTAAAGCTTTTTAAGTATTTATTTTTTAAAGGGTTTATCATGGCATTGGCGCACCAGAAGTTCAGAGAAATCGTGTTTTTACTCCTCTACAGCTATGACCTAGGAAAAGGGGCAGACGAAGAGGTAATACCTCTTGTGATGACTGAACTTGCTGTCACAAGGAAATCGGTCAAAGAAGCACAGCACCGGATGTGTGAAGTCTTGAAAATGAAGTCCCAGCTCGATGCCCTTATAGAAAAAATTTCAAAATCATATGACTTTGACCGTATCCAAAGCGTTGAAAAAAATGTCCTGCGCCTAGGCTTATACGAAATGATGCATGATGATGAGATCCCTCCCAAAGTCGCTATTGCAGAAGCGATGAGATTGACTAGAAAATTTGCGACTCCGGCCGCAGCAAGTTTTGTTAATGCTGTCATGGACAAAGCGTATCGGATGTCAAAAGGTGAAACTTTTGATGACTCCGCAATGAAAGAATCTGTTCAAGCTTTAGAAGAAAGTGAAAAAATCGCTCGACAAATCTCTGAGGATTCGGCAACCTTTGTTCATGAACCCAATCCAAAGTTACCAGAAGAATAAACTATTAAGCGAAGCTTCCACATTTGGTATTGGAGGCCCAGCTAAATATTTCCTTGAAGCTAGATCCGTTTTCGATCTGCAGGCTGCTTTTAGATGGTGCAAAGAGCATAAAGTCCCCTACCTGATCATTGGTAAAGGATCCAATTGCCTTTTCGATGATAGAGGTTTTGATGGGCTGCTGATCATTAATAAGATCGATAGTTTGGAAAATCCCTCTGAAGGAACTTTCAAGGCAGGGGCGGGCTATAGTTTTTCTTTGTTGGGAGTGCAGACGGCACGTAAAGGTTGGGCGGGCCTTGAATTTGCATCTGGAATCCCTGCAAGTGTCGGCGGAGCCGTATTTATGAATGCAGGTGCGAATGGTTCTGAAACTTGCCAAACACTTGAAAGTGTAGACTACGTCGATCCCGACGGGTTTGTGCACAATTATACAAAAGATCAGCTCCATTTTGCGTACAGGACTTCAAGCTTCCAAAAATGGCCTGGGGCTATTGCTTCAGCCACGTTTTGCTTGACTCCTTGTTCTGAAGCACGGCAAAAACAGATTGAAATTGTAAAATATAGGCAGAAAACACAGCCTTACGGCGATAAGTCTGCAGGGTGTATATTCCGCAATCCCGTCTGCAACTTTGCAGGGAAATTAATTGAAGAGGCAGGACTAAAGGGAACTAAAATCGGTGGTGCTCAGGTTTCTGAAATGCATGCTAACTTTATTGTGAATGCGGGAGGAGCTAAGGCATCCGATGTCTTGAATCTTATCGAGCATATCAAGGAGAATGTCCACCGCTTCTCAGGAATTGAACTTGAGAGCGAAGTAAGGATAATCCCCTACAGGACTGAGCTATGAGTAGCTTTAAAGCAGACTTACATTGTCATTCAACATGTTCTGACGGAACCGTAGATCCAGAAGGACTGGTGAAATTAGCTCTTCAAATAGGCTTAAACGGTCTATCGATAACAGACCATGATACAATTGATGCCTATGAAAAAGCTTTACCGATAGCAAATGCTTTAGGCCTCAGAATGATCTCCGGGGTAGAATTTTCTACAGTGCATCGAAATGTTTCTGTGCATTTATTAGGATATAGTTTCGATTTACGAAATAAAGAGATCAAAGAATTTTGTAATAAGCATCAGAAAAGGCGTGAAAGCAGAAACTTAGAGATCTTAAATAAACTTGCAGCGCATAAAATGCCTATCTCTATGAATGAGGTTAAAGAAGCTATGGGACATGCTCCTGGCACCATAGGTAGACCTCACATCGCTCAAGCTATGATCAAAAAAGGATATGTTAAGAGCATTGAAGAAGCTTTCAAACGGTTTTTAGGTGAAGGTAGGCCTTGCTATGCTTCGGGTCAACATTTTGATGTTGAAGAAACTATTGAGATTATCCATAAAGCAGGTGGGTTGGCGGTGATAGCTCATCCACACCTAATTCAGAATGAAGGAATCATTAAAAATTTGCTCAGCATGCCTTTTGATGGAATTGAATGCTATTATGCTAAAATGCATGCAAACCAAAACACAAGATGGTTGGAGATCGCTAAGGAAAGAAATTGGTTGGTCACGGGTGGATCTGATTTCCATGGCGAGGTCAAAGCATTGATACCGCTGGGAAGCTCGTGGGTAGACCAAGAACGTTTCAGGCCATTGGAAAAGCATTATTTGATGCATACTCCTCATTGAGTCCTGACAAATTAACCACGGAGTGCACGGAGAAGGAATAGAAGACAGAAGTCGGACGCCAGAATACAGAAGTCAGAAGTCGGAAGTCAGAAGACTGAACAGAAGTCGGAAGTCAGAAGAAAGGGCAATAGTCAAATATATATATGGATTAAAAAATGTTTATCGCGTCCATAGTTACTTCTTCTGACTTCCGACTTCTGTATTCTGTCTTCTGTCTTCTATTCCTTCTCCATGCTCTTGGTGCACTCCGTGAACAACACCTCTATAATAAAAATATGAACTACTCTTCACTCATAAAACGTCTATATTCTTTGAATCAGTCTGGGATGAAGCTTGGCCTTCAAAATATGGAGCGCCTATGTGCTGCCTTTGGAAATTCTAAGAATAGAATTGAAGCCATTCATGTTGCTGGAACGAATGGAAAAGGGTCTGTCGTCACAAAAATTGCCAAAGCTTATGAATTAATGGGGAAAAAAGCTGGCTTATATACTTCGCCTCATATCTCCTCTTTCCGTGAAAGAATTGCCATCAATGGAGAAAAAATTTCTAAAGCTGATGTTGAACGATTGCTTAACACTATTTTTGACGTCATTGAAAAGGAAAATATCCAAGCGACTTTTTTTGAGATTACAACATTACTAGGTTTTCTTTACTTTGCTGAGAAGCAAGTGGATGTCATGGTTTTGGAAACAGGTTTAGGAGGTAGATTAGATGCGACAAATGTCATCGATAAGCCTGCAATGTGTGTGATTACTTCGATTGATTATGATCACATGGAGCTGTTGGGCGATACTTTAGAAAAAATCGCTTTTGAAAAGGCAGGGATCATTAAAAACAAGTGTCCGGTTGTCATTGGTCCTAGAGTTCCAGTCAATGTTATTCAAAGTGTTGCTGATCCTTTGCAAAGTCCTCTGACAGTTGTTGAGGGAGATTTTACTAATTTTCATGAAGAAAATAATGCCATTGCAAAGGAAGCTTTATTGAGGCTAGGCCTGCCTTTCTGTGTCATTGAACAAAGTTTAGCTTCCTTACCCCCTTGTCGAATGGAAAAAATTGAGACATCCCAAGGGATTGCAATCTTGGATGCAGCCCACAATCCTGATGGATTAAGACATTTATTTGAGGCACTCCCCGATCGTAAATACCCCATTGTCGTTGGATTGTCCAAAAGCAAAGATTGTACGTCTTGTGTTCGCCTTTTAAAGGAACATGCCGAAAGTTTATATTTAGTCTGCGCCAAAAATGGAAGAGGGCTAGAGACTAAGGCATTGAAACAGATGTTTTTAAATGCAGGCTTCCAGGGAAAGATCAAAGAATATAAAAATGTGGAAAGTGGGGTTAGAGAAGCTTTAAGCGAGAATCAGGAAATCTTGATTTGCGGCACATTTTTCATCATGGGCCCTGCGAGGCAAGCGCTTGAAATTGAAGAAGATCAAGACGAGCTTGAGCTGAACTAAAGGAGAAGGAAGTCGGAAGACGGAAGAAAGTACGATAGACAGTATAGACACAATGGACGGTATGGACAATTTTGGCTCATAGTGTCCATACTGTCCATTGTACTTTCTTCTGACTTCCGTCTTCCGTCTTCTGTCTTCCTTTCTTTGTGTGAGTTTGCACGAAATAGACAATTTCACTAGTATAAAATTTTTGAATCACAACAGAGGAAAATTGTATGTTTCTCGAAGCTTATCAGGATCTAACAGCGGGCAATATAGCACTTCTTGTTCTTATTGCTATCGCTTTTCTTTTCGTTTTCTTTGTCTTTCTTAAACGATTAATCGGCTTCGTATTTTGGGCAATCGTCTTGTTGGCTGTCTTAACTGCAGGTTTTGCAATCTATGATGATAGAGTAGCTACATCTTTGAAAGACCTAGTTAGTCCTGCTCCAGGAAATACAGAAACAGCAAGAGTAAGAGCAGAGAGAGTTTACGAACTGCTTAAACAAGACGCTGCTGAAGTACTGTCAAAATGGCAGTTCCTCTGGTCACCAGCTCTTAAAAAGGATCAACCTACAACTCCTCCACCCGCTTCAACTCCAGCTCCAGCGCCTACTCAATCCGTAACTCCTCCAGCACCAGCTCCTACAACAAATAATCAACCTACCGCTTACCATCCTCATCATAACAATCGCTAATAGCTGTTGGAATCAAGCTTAACTTTGCCGTGGAATATCCAATACACGGCAAAGGTATAGGACACTACGAGCGGGATTCCGATCACTGCAATCAGCAGCAATATTCCTAAAGTTTTCTCTGAAGAAGAGGAATTCCAAATAGTCAAACTAAGTTCTTCCGGGCCGTTGATCGCTCTAACAGCATTAGGAAAGGTTCCAATTCCATATAACAACATTAGACAGATAATATTGACGCATGAGCTAATGAATGCATATCCATCATTTCCTCTCGTAATTTCTCGCGGAATATTAGCTATAGCAAGAATATTGATGGCGGCAATGGCAAAAAACCAGGGTCTTTCTTGTAAGCTTTCAGCCATATGAGGTTGATAAATAAGTGTGATAATGGTTGTAAAAGCATACATTAAAATAAAAAAGATAATGGATGGGTTAACACGATCTCTCATTTTATCGTGCAAGGAGCCTTCGGTCTTCATAAGTACGTAAATTGATCCGTGTAGATTAAAAAGGGCAACAGCGAAGAGTCCCACAAGCAAGCAATAGGAATTTAGATAGACAGTGTAGTCTCCGATGAAATCTTTCTGAGCACTCATCGGCAAGCCTTGGATTAAGGCTCCTATAATCATACCTAAAGCCATTGCAATGATAAAACTTGCAAAGGAAAATAATCCGTCCCACATCCAACGCCACCATTGCATGGGCTGCTTGCTTCTGAATTCAATGGCAACTGCGCGGAAGATAAGGCCTCCTAGCAATAACATGACTAATTCATAAAAAGCTGAACAAACAGTTGCATAAACAATAGGAAATCCTGCAAAAAGGGCTCCACCTGCAGTCACAAGCCAAACTTCATTTCCGTCCCAGACCGGACCGATGGTATTCAACATTGTGCGTCTTTCAACGTCATCTTTTGCGAATAGATGGAGCATTCCTACTCCAAGGTCAAATCCATCCAAGATTGCATATCCGATGAGAAGGACGACAAAAATGGAAAACCAAATGAATTGTAAATCCGCTAAGCTCATAGTTTTGTTTCCTCAACATATTCTTCGAGTTGGTGGTAGGGAGTGCCAATGTGTGCATCATCAGGTCCATGCATAATTTTTTCATTCAGCAGATAAACAAACATGGCAAATAAAAAGGTGTACACAATTCCGAACATTACAATGGATCCGAACACTTGATTTGCGGTTACTGTTTGCGAAAGTCCTTCAGATATTCTCAGTTGATGGTAGACAATCCAGGGATAGCGACCCATCTCTGCAGCAACCCATCCTGCCTGGTTAGCAATTTGCGGATATATGACTGAAAATATCATCGCTTTTAATAGAAATGGATGGTCGAATAGTTGACCTTTCCACCAATAGAACAAAGCAAAGCCACAAGTAAACAACATTAAAAACCACATGACAATCATTGTACGGAATGTGAAAAATAGTGAGCCTACATGAGGCCAATCCTTTCGTGCCACTTGATCAAGACCCTTTACTTCAGCATTAAAATCCTCATAGGAAAGATAACTGAGAAGCTTTGGAACTCCAACGGCATAATCCATTTTGTTTTCTTTAGGATTAGGAATTCCAAAAAGCAATAAGGGTGCTCCTTTTTCAGTTTTAAAAACTCCTTCAAAAGCAGCGAGTTTTGCGGGTTGATATTTGGCGACTACTTTGCCACTTGAATCTCCAGAAATTACTTGTAAAACGACTGAAACTGAAGCCACGATAAGACCTATCTTCAAAGATTGCTTTGCAAAGTCGAGGTGCTTTTTCCTAAGAAGGTAGTAGGCTGCAACGCTGATCACAAGAAAGGCTCCTGCTAACCATGCCCCGATAACGGAATGTACCAACCTGTCTACGGAAGAAGGATTGAAGACCATTGCCCAAAAGTCAGTAATTTCTGCTCGGGCAGTCATCCCCTCTCCAGTGACGCGATACCCCGCCGGAGTTTGCATCCAAGAATTTGCGACAATAATCCAGATAGCACTGAAATGGGCTCCAAGACATACCATGATGGTTGCAATGTAGTGGGTAATCGGTCTGACACGGTCCCATCCAAAAAGTAAAATCGCCAGAAAACCAGATTCTAGGAAGAAGGCAAAGACTCCTTCAGCAGCTAAAGCGCTCCCAAAGACGTCGCCCACATAGCGTGAATAGGTTGCCCAGTTTGTTCCAAACTCAAACTCCATGACGATTCCGGTGGCAACACCGATAGCAAATGTCAAAGCAAAGACTTTAGTCCAAAACTTTGCCATCCTTAAGTAGAGCGGATCTTTAGTCCACATATATATAGATTCGATGATCACCATAATAAGACCCAAACCAATGCTGAGCGGTGGGTAGATGTAGTGGAACATGATCGTCAGAGCAAACTGCAAGCGTGCAAGAATTTCAACATCCATGGAGGCCCCGGGGTAAGAATTCTAAATCAGAATACAGAAGTCAGAATTAAAAAAGAAAGTAGATAAAAAAAAAAAAGATAATAAAGATAAAGTGAGATTGTCGCCGCCTTTAATCAA
>JBDHQB010000026.1:0-33134 GCA_039806825.1 Parachlamydiaceae bacterium
GGATGCAAAAGCAAACCCTTTCATCTCTCGCCCCTACTTAGCCTATTTGCTGCTGACGACTGAACGCTTACATTTTTATTAAGCGGCTTCGAGAAAAGAATAAAACTGACCGTTCTGCTTTGCTTTGCGAAGGAATTCGACTTTTGTATAAAGCGGAAATGATTAATAATGAAAATAAATCTAATTAGCTAAGATAAACCTTTAAGGTTTTATCCCTAAAAGTTTCATGATAAGTTTCTCTATAAAGGCACCGATTTTTCTCTGTCGTCCTGATCTGGAAAGTGGTATCCCAATTTTTCTTGAGACCCTAGCTTGAGCCGCAGAAATGCCGAAAAATCTCCTCCAAGAAAATCCTCCTCGATTCATTTTAAATTCCCTTTTTCTTTAAGTTTTAAGTCCAACTGCTTTTGCATCAGCTAAAGCTTGGGCATACTTTGGTAAAATTTCATACATTTGATTTTGTAAATTTTGGCGTGCTGAACTGATTTGTTTGCTAAAGAGTGCGAGCTGAGAAATTTTGGTAGATAATTCGGATTCTATTTGTTGGCGTTTTGAAGCAATATCGCGATCAAGTGAAGCTATTTCCATTGTTCCCACTCCTTGACTGGAATTAAATACAAATTTAGCTTCACAATCCTTTCTCCATGCGACCAACCTTGTGACTAAAACGCGGCCAAAACCGTTAATGCCCATCAGTCGCGTGCTATCAATATCCCCCGCTGTTTCCACTAAATAACTTTGCAAAGTTGCAACTCGACCTTGTCCGATTCCTTCAATGTTTGCTGTTGCAATTCGGTAGCGATCTAAATGCTGTTTTAGTTGCTGCTGAAATCTATTTTGTAATAATTGATTGAATTTGTATTCGCGCTCGCTTTTTAGGGCGTCATGTTTTTGCTTTAATTCCACAATTTGCTGACGAAAATGCTCAAAGTTGTAATTGTTTATTATGCTCTCTCTTTGAGAACACATTTCCTCCCACTTCAATTTGACTGAATTAAATTCAGAAGAAATTCCTTGGACTAGTACTTTCTTTTTTCTGCTATACAAAACAAATGACCCTAGAGCCATACAACAAACAACTAATGCGATAATTGGAAAAAGGGAAATCGTCAACGAAAAGCAGAGAATAGCTATAGCTGAAGCAACGAATAAATTAATTTGATACTTCCTTAATTTCTTTTTTACCTGTTCCGCACCATTTGATGGCGTATTGTGAATGCTTGCAACATCAGGCAAGTTAAAAACTCCGCCTGGATTTTTTATGCTTAAAAACTGCTGCCAAAGTGATGTAATATTAATATCTACTTGGGCTTTTGGCCCAGTGATAGGAAAGAATGGAGAATTGCATTTCGTTTCAATATCACACCAAGGACAATTCTTCATTTCGATAAAATAATGATGAGATAGATTCACATGGCAATTTTTTAATTTGGAAGAAAGTTCCGTCAATGCAGTAATCCAATCTCTTGGATTGGGCCTGAATCCTAATTTTTCGCCTTCTCTTGAGAATGCTCTTTCAAAGTATAATCTTAAAGTTGGTGTAAGGGCACTCATCGGTAAACTTGCTGGAGGAGGGCTCATCTTTGTTGTAGTGGTATCCGATCCATAGGCATAGCGAAACTCTAAAATTGCTTTTTCAATAGACATATCTCCTGAACCCGAATACCGCCCTGCAAAAGGATGTCGTGCTAGACAAAGCAATTGAAAGATTAAAATAGCCAAGCCAAAATTATCATGGTTTGGAGTTCGAATTATTCCTTTATATGAGGTTTTATCTTGCATCTCAGGAGGTTGGTGGGTTGGTACACCAACTTCACAAAACCAGTATTTACCATTGGAATATATCTGAAATGAATCTGTATCAATAAATTGTACAGTGGCATCAGAAGCAACTAATAAGTTCCCATGATTCACATCCCCTATTACATGTCCCGCATCATGAATAACTAAAAAAGCACGTGCAGTATTTATGGCGGCATGAATTAAAAAACGCCAATCAGCTTTAGGAAATTCCTGAAGTCTTTTTTTGGGGCTATAAAGCTCAAATATAGGTTTATGATCTACAAGCTTGGGCATTGTGAAACCAATAAGCTTATTGTCAGAAGTATGAATTGAGTTTATCGGCCAGGTGGCTAATTTTAAGATCCTTTCATTTCCCATTTTGACCATGGAAGAAATTTTGTCGCTCTTTTCAAAATCGGGAGTTTTATTATAGATTTTTGCTACTAACGCAGGATTGTTCTGTATATTAAAAACAGTGCCTTCACCACCTCTTCCAAGCTCATTGGAAAGAAGAATGGGCGTCCCCTTGTTATCAATTAGTTTCTGTTGAAACATTGAATTTCTCTCGATTTATCCTAACGGCCATGACAAGACTTTTATCATCATCTGTACGACTGTTGATAAAAGAAGAATTAAGATAAGCAATCAAGGCTGAAGAAGGACTTTCGTCAGGATTATTCTGTGGATTATTTCTTAACCATTCGAAAATTGAATTAAGTGAAGGTGGATAGACAGATCTTTCTGAAAAATTTAGAACTAAACGTTCGATGCCATCTGTAAACAAAGCAATTCTATTCACAGCCCGCTTAAACGGATCAAAACAAAGAATTTCTGATAAATTGTCCTGAATTATGAAATTAGTTTGATTAGCAAATTCTCCATGCTGTGGCCAAAAAATCCATCCGTAATCATTGGTATCCTCTTCTGAAATTATAATTGCTCCATCTCCAACCTGAAAGAAAATAGAGTGATTAGGCCCAACAATAGCACCCAGAACCGTGCAAGCAAACTCTCTGGAACTGAGACCTTCATTTTCTGCTTGTATATGAATTTGGGCTTTTACTTCTTCAAGCCAATTCAGAATCAAATTCCTATTGATCAGATACATGTCCTCTTCGGATTTAATCAATGTACCAAATTTCTCAAGAAACATTTGAACTGTTATTTTTGATCCGATCTGTGATCGTGAGGCACTCCCAGCACCATCAGAAGCAATTCCCAAAAGAACTTCTTGTCCATCGCCTAACTGAACTATTCGGCAGTGGCAAGCATCTTGACATGGATTTCCAGTTTTTTCATGAGAGGTTCCTATTGCTGAGGCAAAAGCTGTATTCCACAGTTTATTAGACATCAAACGGATGCCCATCCTGTTGGAGCTGGAAGTGCGACAGCTTGACCAGGTTGAGAACGAGATACTCCACTAAGAGAACTTGAAAGCCATGAAAAAAGTTCACGAAAACTAAGACCTTGAAGCTTCATTGGGGGTCTGTTAACACTACAAATTTGAGATAACGTTGACATATTAGCACCATCTACACCCACTGCAAAAAAGCTAAATTGCTTTTTTTCGCTATTATCACCAGCGCGCACAAGCTCTGCAGCACGCTGCCAATTATCTGTGGGGCCTCCATCAGTAATTAGAAAAATCCAAGGCCTATAGTAACTAATTCCAGCTCGTTTATATGTATGTTTACGAGATTCTAACATTTCTAAACCTGTTTCAATTGCTTCTCCCATTGGAGTATTGCCGCTGGCATGTAACTGAGGAGGGATAAATGTATCAGCAGTTTGAAAATGAGATAATATTTGAACAGGTCCGAAAGAGATTATCCCAATTTCCACCCTCTGCATAGCCATACTGTCTGACATAAGTTCTTGTTTAAAAGTTTGAAGCCCTTGATTTAGTTGATTGATGGGTGACCCTTGCATCGATCCTGAAGTGTCCAATAAAAGTAGACATGGGCAACGAGGCTCAGGGTTTGAAACGAGTTCTGGCAAAATAAAAGGGATTTGATCTGAATGTGACATATCTGAATTTATCTCCATGTTTTCTTATTGAATTGACTTGATAGCAAATAAAAATCATTTAATTTCAAAGCATTATAGCTAAATAGAGTCATGACGTCAAGACATCAAACTTTATAGAATAAGAACTTCTACTTTTATTTTTAAAATAAATTATTACCAGTCCAATTTTCCCTGTGAACCAGAACATCTAGCATTATAATGACTTGACGTTATGAGGTTACGACTGTATACTTTTTATAATTTTTGACTTGTACAATATTTATTTTTAACACTTTAGAAAAATTAAAGGCTAATGCTTATCGGAGGGCGTCTTGTCTACAATTGAAATTGGAATTGATTTAGGAACAACAAATTCTTCTGTAGCTGTTATTCAGCAAAACGAGGTGCATATCCTTAAAAATGCATTAGGTGAAGAAAGTACTCCGTCTGTTGTTTATGCTGATAGGAATGGAAATATTGTTGTCGGCTCAAAAGCAAAGCGGGTCATGAATAATTCAAAAGAAAATCTGCAAAATAGCAAAGCCGAAATCAAACGATTAATGGGAACCGCAGAAACCGTATTCTTCCCAAATCTAAATAAGAAAATGCTGCCTGAAGAAATTTCAGCAGAAATTCTGAAAACTCTTAAAGGAGACATTCAAAGAAAACATCCAAGCATGTCACTTGATGCTGCCGTGATTACCGTTCCTGCATACTTCTCCACAGTCCAGTCTGAGGCCACAAAAAGAGCTGGTAATTTGGCAGGCTTTAAGCAGGTAGTACTTCTTCAAGAACCTATCGCAGCAGCAATTGCATATGGATTTCTCAATCAAAAAAATGAAAATTGGCTTGTTTATGACCTTGGAGGAGGCACTTTTGATGTTGCTCTTGTAGCATCAAGAGATGGTGCCCTTACAGTTTTGGCTCATGCTGGGGATAATTTTCTCGGTGGAAAGGACTTTGACGCAGCCATTATCCATAACCTGATTCTTCCTTCTCTGGCATGTAAGGGCATTATCCTTGACCCAACAGTTCATTTTCAGGTTTTCAGCTATTTAAAAGAACTTGCTGAGTCTGCGAAAATCGAGTTGACTGTTTGTGACAAAACAACCATTGATATCGATGTCCAAATAAATCAAATGCAAGTCCAACATTCACTTGAAATTTCCAAGAAAGATCTTTTGGAGAGCTGTAAACATTTATTAAATAAGACAGTTGATCTATGCAGAAAAACAATCAACGAGGCAAAGGTAGACCCTAAAACAGTCCAAAAGATTGTTCTAGTTGGAGGGCCAACCCAAATGCCTATCTTACAATCTTTCTTAAAGGATGCTTTGAATATTGTAGTAGATGGTTGTTTAGATCCGATCACTGTAGTTGCAAGAGGTGCTGCTATGTTCGGAAACCAAACACCAATCACAGCACAAAAAATGGATCTCGATCAATCAAGTAATGTATGTCAAATTGAAGTAAACTACAATCCTGTAACATCAGATGATGATCAAACAGTTACAGGCAAAATTCTCCATTTTTCGGATACTGCACAACCCCATTCCGTGCAGTTTGTTAGTTCAGATGATTCCTTTAATTCAAAAGATATTTTGATCAAAAATGGCAAATTCATATTGACTCTTCCTACTGGGAATAAAGGTGCCCAGTACTGGATTTATGTTAAAGATAGTGCTGGTCAGTTAATTGCTTCAGCTCCTGAAAGCATTCACATTAATCGTGGGGTTTCTATTATGGGAGCTCCATTGCCTTATTCAATTGGAGTTTCAGTAATTTCCGTTTCATCTGACAAAGCTTATGCAGACGCTACGGAGACTATGGAATTTTTCTTCGCAAAAAACAGTGTTCTTCCTCTCAAAAGAGAAAAGCGTTTCCATACAGTGACTGATTTAAAAGCAGGATCTTCAGAAAATGCCTTACCAATATGTATTTATGAAGGCGAATCCTTTATTGCTAATCGAAATACGTTAGTCTGTCACCTGGCAATCCAAGGAAAAGCAATTTCTAAGGACATTAAAAGAGGTACACCAGTCGATATCACTATAGAAATTAATGAATCAAGAGAGTTGAGCGTGATAGCATGCCTTCCAGATTTCGACATTAATCTTGATGCAAGGCAAACTCTATATTTTGATGCTGCTAAAATCGACGAAGTAAAAAAGGATTTTACAGAACAGGTATGCCGATCAGAATCTGTCTTAGCTTCTTCTGAAGAAACAAGTGAAACCGTTGTTATTACAAATCTGATTAAAGATATTAAAGCAACTATTGATAGATCAGGAACGGATTCAGACCAGCAAAGGAAGGCGGAAAAGCAAGTAAAAGACCTTATGATAGCTTTAGATCAAATAGAGGCAAAAACGAAATTTAACAGCAACGTAGCCTCTTTTTGGCAGAAATGTCAAGAGCTTGTTGACTATTTGGAAGACTGCAATCCTAAAGAAAAACGTGCGGAGTATGAGGCTACATTCAATACCCTACGAAAAGAAGGACAAGCCGCCATATCTAAAAATGATGCTGTTTGGATAGAGCATATTGTTCAAAAGCTTGACCAGTTGCATTTAACATTCCAATTTTCCGATTCTCGTATTTTAACACACTGGGTTCGAGACTTCATACAGCGAGTTCAAGACAAAACACATCTTCACTCTACTCTGCAAGGTTTGATAAATAAAGCTCAAGACGCATTAGCGAGGTTGGATGTAAGGGAAATGCAAGAAGCTGTACATGCATTATATCCATTTACCCAAAATGATACGCCTCAATTTCGATTCGTGAAGTCAGGGATTATGTTATGAGTGTGAAGCTCCCTCAAATCTTAATTAGGAATTCATTTAATATTTTAGGTCTTTCATCTTCAGCATCGTTAAAGGAAATAAGAAAAAGATCGCAGCAGCTATTGCAATATGCGAAAATTGATGAAATACAAAAATTTGATACCGATATAGGGCATGTTCACGAATTCAGAAATGAAGATGAAGTGCGCCTTGCTCTGGAAAGAGTAACAGGTATTAAAGAACGCTTGAAGGAAATATTTTTTTGGTTTGATGATCATAATATAGAAAATCAAAAAGCCATAGCCTTGATTTCCAAAAAGAAATATTTTCAAGCTATTGAAATTTTTGATCAAACAGAAAATACAAGTATTGATTGGCTAAGAATTAAGAATTTGGCTTTGGCTTTAACATTTCAAGCTTTTGCCAATTCAGATCTTAACAGCTTCAACAAATCACTTGAGCTATGGCAACGGATTACAGAATCTAATGATTTTTGGAAGTTTTATGAAATACATTACCGACTTTATGATGAGTTTGGAACGGCCACATCCTTATTTCAAGATTTTAGAGAATCAATTTATGAGTTTTTATCATTAAAGACAGCCTCCTTTTACCATCAAACCAGAAATCCTGAATCAATTGGTATTTATTATTCAACTTTTGGCAAGATCGGGACATCTGTAGACATCCAAATTCTTCAACCAATCGTTCTTAAGATCAAAAATGAAATGGAGGATTTAGAGAAACTAACCAAGGAATCTAAGAAAGAAGAATTGTCGGAAAGCAATGAAAATTCCATTAAATCGGTTCTTAAAAAAATTGATAAACATTTTCTAGAATTGGATAAATTTGATCTTTCTTCTTATTCATCACTTACAGTCTTAAAAAATGACACAGCAGAAAAGCTAAAATCAATTTGTATTGGTATGTATAATCATGGCTTTTTTTCGACGGAATTAACTTTATTATTCCTTGATCAAAGCGCGAAGATAGTCGTTTCAGAAGCAATTGCAAGCAAGATTACAAAAGACAAAACCCAGATTGAAGAAAATGAAATGTGGAAAAGGGTCTCAAATGTAATTGCAAACAGGAGTGAATCTAATGAACATTCTGAAGAGGAATCAGGTGAAGAAAGTGAATTAATGAAGATCATTTCTGTTCGTGCAAACAGATCTAAAACATTGATTTCCGAGAGAAAATTTAAAGAAGCAAAAAACGAATATTTTAAACTAGACAATGAATTGGGAAAGCAGGAATTCAATTCCTTCAAAGCAGCAAGGATTACTCTTCTGACTGGCTTTTGTTCCTTATTAATGGAAAAAGGCCATGAAATTTTTGATAAAAAAAAGTTTGGAATTAAGATTCTTGCAATCGATGGGATTTTAAATCGAAGGAATCATAAAGATGCTATAAGTGCCTTTGAATATTCTATTGAAATACTGACGGACCGACTTTATTTACTAAACTTTAACGATCCTTCCAATGATAGAAGTTTTTTATTAAAAACAATTGAGAGCATAAAAACCACATTAAAAAATTGCGAGATTACCACCTTAGTCTCATATCATCAAAGTTATCTGGAGTCGATCAATGAAATAGCAAATAAGCAAGAAAACGAGGATACGCAAGAAGTAATAAAACTTCTTGGCGCGGCAGTGTGTTTTAGCATTTTTTATCGGCGGTTTAGAGGGATTTTACGAAAAAAGAAATGGAAATGGATAGGTTGGAGCACTGCAATCGTTATCTACTTTCTAGCGATTTTAAATAACGATAAAACAGAATCAAAGCCGTCAAAGCAGCCTGCATCTCGCCCAAATACTTCTTATTCTAAAGCTTCCTCTCAGACTTTAACTAATGAAGAGAAAAAAATAATCGAATATTTACAAAAAAATGAGCCTAATGCTCTGAAGCAGATTCGAAAGGATGGTTATACAGATAAACAAATAGCCAGATATGTCATTGAACATGCGAACGATGAGGGAAAATAATGAAGCTGGATAAACCTACTTTCCCACCTGGTTGGATCCTTCCAAATGGCGCCAAGATTCTTAAAAGAATCGATAAACAGCAATTCGTTGAAGTATTTAGTATTGATTCAGGCGAATATCTTTACTTGTTTCACGATGAAGAAATATTGAAGAAGGTAAAAAATCGTAAAATTTCTCATGATATCTTCCAAGTAGGAGGAATACAGATTATAGGCAAAAGATATCCTGATCATAGTGAGGGCGATATAACTGAGAGACTAAAAAACCTGATTCAAAGAAGGGGTTTAGATGCAATTGCTGGCATGACAACCCTAAAAAACATTCTTTTAAGAGATGTCATTCAACCATTTCTAAATTGGGAATCATATGAAAAGTATGGAGTAAGTCCATCTAATGGCATTTTATTTTTTGGTCCGCCAGGTTGTGGCAAAACATTTTTAGCAAAAAAATTAGCAGAGGCTATGAGAGCCGAACTAATTGAAATGAGTGAGGGGAATGTAGGTAGTCCATACATTCATGCAACTTCGAACAACATCTTGGAGGCTTTCAGGAAAGCTGAACAAATTGCCCCATGCGTTCTTTTTGTGGATGAAATTTCTGGGTTAATGCCTAAAAGAGATGGTCTTTCTTATTCTGAGAAGTACCGTGAATCAGAAATTAGTGAATTTCTAATGCAGATGGAAGGCAGCGTAAAAAAGAAAGTTTTGGTTATTGGGGCGACTAATTTTCCTGAAAGAATTGATCCTGCAATTTTACGGTCTGGTCGCATGGACAAAAGAATTTTCATTCCTCCTCCCGATGCAGAGGCAAGATGCGAGCTCTTCCGTTTACTTTTGGAGGAACGGCCGATCAGTGAGGATATCGATTTCGACGACCTGGCCAAGGTAACGGAGGGGCTAATCTCATCAGATTTAAAACTGATTGTTAATAATGCAGCCCTGAAGGCTTTACTAGGAAAAGCGCTAATTTCTATGAAATTACTGGTAGAGGAAGCTACAAAATTTCAACCTTCCTTAAGTCGGGCCGATTTAAATCGATATCTTGAATTTCAGAGCTATCAAAGGGATTAAATTTATCAACTATTCTTACTGTTTGAATTCTTCAATTGACCTTTGAATGATTTGTCTCACCATTTTTGCCTCTTCTATAGCCTCTTTTGATCGCATGCCGTGTTTCCAAGAAGCCATTTTTTGAATTAATCTTCCTTGTGAAGTTTTGGCTCCAGTACTTTTCCCTCCATGTAAGTGACACTTTCCATTTGCCATTGGAATATGCTTGCAAGGCTTATAATCGTTAGTTCGCGCCTTTGCCCCACATATCCTCGAATCATGGGGTACCTCGCTAATTCTTTTCATTCTCCCACCCCTCCTTCAAGATATCACATTACCTACAATAGCTTTGCCACCATCGTTCACATTAACATGCTGTACAACAACTTTTTGTTCACCTTTTCGACGATAACGAGCCAATGCTTCCACTGTCTCATTATGAAGACGTAATAACTTTATAGCGCTTTTCATGTAAAAGTCCGCTTGATGAAGCATATCAGCCTTTTCGGCACGTGATAGATATTGCATTCCCTGAGCATACAAGACAGTACTTTGTGCACAAAGTTTTGCCTCAATGGCATCCTTAGGATCACCATCAGATAAAGATTGATAGATTACATTAGTATTATACTCTTTCATATGAGTCGACGGCATTGCTGAAACAGCTCTATCAATAATCTCTATTGCTACATCCTGATCATGAGTTCCCGTTAACTGATTTAAAGCACACTGCAGTGCTTCAATCGGAGATTCACTCCATTGACGTTTCGGATTAAATAAAATTGAAGGAAGTGACTTTTCGTTCATTTGCGAATGAACATATTGAATGGGACACTTGCCAAATTTATCCTCTGAAAATTCATTATCAAATTCATATAGCTTAAATCCTGGACGATTACTTTCTTTTACAACTGGTGTTTTAGACATAAGACTCCTTCATATGGCTTTGTAAACCTGCTTTTACCCATTTTTTTAGATCGACTTCTAACTTAATTGCATCTCCTGGACCTTTGCCTTTTGGGACAGGCCATATGCGCGATTGTGGATATGTCTTTCTCCAAAAACTATTGCTTAACATTCCGCCTTCATCAAAATCTAAGGCCAAAAGAACATGTGGAGACATTCTGAGTTGTTGATGTAATTTCAAATCGGGTTTCTTTTGAGCTCCTCCCAGAGCTATCACACAACAAATATCTCCTATTACATCATAAGTGAGCATGGCATCTAGTTCAGATTCCATAATTAGAATTGGCTTCATAGGATCACCATAAATAACAGGTGTATCCACGCTGCCTGATACGACAACGTATTTTTGGAACTTATATGTGCCAGTCTCATTTTGAGGCTCATCAGGTCTGCGAATTTTGAGCTTTACAATGACTTCATCTGAAAAGGTTGGAATAACAATTCCTTTTGGAAGCCAAAGCTTTGTTAAATAACCGTTAGGGCCAGGTTTGTCACATAATCCCCAATCGGATCGATCACGCCAAAATGTTTGCGGGGAATATCCAAGTTTCCATCGACTGATAGCTTCTTCATTAAATCCTCTTGCCTTTAGAAGAGCTAAAGAGTCAGGATTTTTCCAAAGCATGTCATGACACCAAAGAACAAATGCCGTAGCCTTAATTTGCCAAAGGCCATTAGGTCTGGGAGCTTCTTCCAATTTACTTTGAAATTTTGTGAGATCTCTAACCCAGTGCTTTTGAGAAGGATATTTATATTGGAGTTTTAACTTAGCGCACGCTTCGACATAGCTTAATCCGAGAAAATCTCTACAGAACTGAATAGCATCACCTTTGATTTCACATTGGCGACACCAGTAGCGACCAGTGCAATTTTTAGCTTTTTGATTCGGCCAGATGTGGAAACGATCTGATTTATTTCCTTTTCCACCATCACCACATTTTGGACATGAACAAACAAATTCACCCCCATTCGTCTGTGCTGTTCGAATAGGCAAAATTCCAGTTTCTTGAGCTATTTCTATTAAATCCATCACTAATCCTTAACTAGTCTGTTTGCAAGGGAACAGCGGGAAAATAGAGAACACTTTCTTAAGTATTTATAATTCAATAATCTAAAAGGCATACAGATGTTCCCTAGATAAATTTACAAATGGGAAAATGGGAACAAAATGCAGCGAATGTTCTCAAGTTCCCTTTGTTCCCATTAAAAATCATCGCCATCTCCTAAAACATTGTTGCAAAAAGCGTAAACCCATTTAGGACCAATATTGGGCAGCCTCTTTTTTTGGGTTATTCTTTTGTCATGGCCAGGTAATAGCCATTTTTCATTAGTACAAACAGACTCAACCAGTTTTTGATCAAAACCTGCACAGATTTCAGTCTTAAATATTTCGGGCAGAACATAATAGGTTGTTTTATTCTTTTTATTCTCTCTAAAGCCTGCTCTGCTAAGCACTCTTTGAGAAGTTGACTGTGCTGAATGAGGAAAGGTATCAAACGACGTTTCATTAAATTCACCAATGTCCACGAACCTACTTTCACCACTAAGCTCGAAAAAACGACGAATGTGTGTCTTAATTTGGGCTACTTCTATTAATCCAATCCCACCTCTTGTTTCAAGCCAAGCTTCAAAGCAAGATTTTACACCTTTGAAGGCTTCTCCCGCTTCCCATCCAGGGATACCCATGAGAGTTGCAATCTCACCAACCGCAGCTATCAATGCAAAACGATTTAAACCCCTTGATACTTGCCCAGAAGCATTGAGTGGTAAACACTCCCTCTCAAATTGTTGTATCTTCTCACGTATTATTAGGAGATATTTCTCTTTGTTTGCGATAAACAATTCAATAAAACGTATTGCAGCTGTCCCATAGTATTTTGCCGTTAATGCATTCAATGCTTTGGTAAATGAATCCCCATTGGGATATCCATGCAAGTTTTCAAAGGCTCCATGTTTACCTGTGTCTGCAGGGATATCCAAAATGCGCACTTCTTGACCAGCACGCGGTTTCCTTCCTCCTGGCTGCATATGGCCAGCTAAATTAGTTTCTCCACTAGAAAGAAAGAGAATACGCCATTTTATTGTGGCTTTTGAGAATCCTAAAGCATCTGCACGGACTTTTCTGGAACCATTGGCAAGCATGTAAATAGCTTCTCCAATTTTATCTGCATCGCTTTGCCCTAACTCATCGAGGCAAAGCAGAGTATCATTATGATTCAAGGCAATTCCTTCTAATCCATTTGTTGTCGCACGCCAAGTCAAAAGGTAATCTTTACCACCCCAAGAAGAAGCCGCCACACGTAGAATTGTTGTTTTACCTAATGAGCTTGTCCCTTGAAAATGAACTCCTCCATTTTCTATTCCAAGTGGTGTTAATAAAATGGAGGCAAAGGACATTGAAAGAGCAAAAACAAGACGACTATTTCCTTTTGATAATTTTGCAATTTGTTGCCACTCTTGAAGTGTTCCTTGGCTTGAGAAGTTTCCTTTAACTTGCGCAGCTTGAAGGATTATCTGCTCTTTTTCTCTTTGTCCTATAGTTAGCAAAGGTAAAACAAAACAATCCTCATGCCATCCTATATGGGGAGTGCAAAGAACTCTTGCCACAGGATGGGAAGATTGAATGTAACTTGTGAGTTTTTGCCGAACTTTATTCCCAGGTTCGATTTCGAGACCTTTGGAAAGCAACTCGCTAATGTAAAGAGTTCCTTCTCCTCCCAATAAAGACATTGGCATAGCCCAGGTATGCTGCCTTCCATCACAATCATACCATCGAAGCAAGCGCCCAAAGTCTTCTCCATACTGATTACGAGTGACTGCTATGATTTCCAAACGAGAGCAGATACGTAATTGAGTTGGTAAATCATTATCCCCTTTGGGTTCGTTTTGATACCATAAACTCGTTTCATCTAAATAAAACCCTGCAGGAAGCTTTGAATGCTGTTTTTTTGCTTGTTCCTGGCATTTTTTATCTATTACTTCTATTCGTTGATGGATGATTTCCAACTCTGAATTTTGTTGTGAAATCTCCTCTACCGTGCTAATATTCATCTTGTCTAGTCCTTAAGAAAGTAAGTTTACCGAGCTGGAACTCGACAAACTTATGGTTAGATAACTACTATTTTTTTCATACCTCGCTTCCATATGATTTGGGGTCGAGGTATAATTTCCTTCATTGTCAATTTGCGATTTTTCTAATAAGCTTCTGCATACCCTTAAAAATGCTTTCATATTTTTTTCCCTCCATTCTTTTCTTCAATGATTTGAAAAAATGCAGGAACATTCACTAAAACCCGACGACCAACGCGAAAAATGGCTTTATCAAATCCATTTATCGAAGCGTCTAAAATGATCGCCCGTAACGCACTTTCTGAAGGATACGCATATCTCTCACAAAATTGTCTTACCGTCACTAATTGAGCTTCTTTTACTGTCATGGCAACCCCCTTATTTGGTTGTATTGTGGTTAAAGCTCTATTGTGGGGATTTATTATCTTTTTCTTAAGAAAAGAAAATTCGAAAAGGATACTGAGTACCCTTTTCTCACTTAAAAATAGTCAAGTGTGAGTACCCTATTGCGAAGGGTTGACAACCCTATTTTTTATATTTTTTGTTTTTGGACGACGCAATTTTTCAGATAAAGAAAGAGGATCTACAAATTTAACCCATTTTTTATATGTTGCCCTTTTATAATCTTTTGTGAGCTCAATTTCTCCATTACGAAGAGCTCTCATCAGCCTGTCAACCATTGTGTCGTGTGCGATTTCTTTATTTTTCATCCATTCGATTTTCAACCATTCTAAAGCCTTATTTTTATCAGTTTTGCGTAAATCCTTTTTTGGAATAGGACATCTCGCTTGTTGAAGCTTAGATGAATGTTGAGTAATTCGAATTTCTACCATATTCAAGAAAGTATCTATAAGATTCAGCAATTGTGCTTGTGAAAGTGGATGATCTTCTCGATTAAGCAAAGAAAATTGATGGAGGTAAGGTCTGATTTCTCCTTGAATACATAGCTCTTCAGCTTCTTGAATGGTTTTGGGCCTTAAAAAAGAAGATTCTTTAATTGTTTGATAGGAACCATAATTAGATAAAACTTTCAAGAAACCAAATAATATAGGTAGATCACTATCTCGTTTTTCTCTCCATCTTTGAAGACCATTTGAGCCTTTCCAAGTGAATATGGTTTCAATACATGATGGGAAAATGAGTTTTACAACATAACCATACAAAAGTGTGATATGATGATTGATGTATGGCTTTCCACCCCCTCTCTTTTCATGTGTTCCAAGGTCTTTGATTGGCATCACCTCCCAGCAATGAACTCCATGACCAAAATGATCTGCTAGCTCCCAACGATTCTCTATTGGTAATACGCCTTTTATTTGCTTTGTAAAATGGGGGGCCTTCTTATTAGGATCTTTTTTAGCTGTTCCGATCTCAGCCCATCCATCAAAGAGAGGGTCATTTCCAAAAGATGCAACAGATGTCACTGCAAGCTGTAAACTTGATATGATACGATCTAAAAAAATGCCAGGAGGTTGATTGTCCTTAAAATGTAAAGAATTTTCCGCTCTTTCAATTGAAGGTGTAACTAAGGGATGTTTTGCAAAAGGGGATGATTTGAGTTTATCGATTCTTTCCATTACCCATTTTTTTGCCTCGCTCATATTCTTCATTAAGACTTTTTCCTTTCTCTTTAAATCGGCTTCAAGAAGAGATACAGGAAATGCCGTCCCTTTGGTATTTGCAAGGAGATGGAAGAAATGAGGCAAATATTGAAGAATCGCTCCCGTACTTTCCATTTGATGCATAATGTTAAGTTCTGTGAGTATAGTTTCAGGTATGTGCTTAAACATGCTTTATTCCTTCTGATTATGCTGTGATGATCCATTTCCAAGTTTTTCTAAGAGGCTTCTTTTACGATCAATACTTCTATGGCAATACACACTTGCCATCCTTCTTGTTTTCCATCCAAAGATCTCTTGAAGATCTCCTTCGTTAGCTCCTTGATTGGCTAGATCAGTCGCAGCCGTATGTCTGAGCATGTGAAATACAAAGTTTTTTATACCCGCTTCTTTCAAAGCAGTTGCAAAAGACTTTCTAATCGAAATGCCATGTTTTGTGGCAATTAATCGACGGCTTTTAAACACTAACGCTTCTGGCGTATCACCGTAATTAGGAGAGGTTAGAAAAATGTGCATTACTTCGTCTGTGAAAGGAATAACGCGTCGATCACCATTCTTGGTTTCTTGCAAAGTTGCATAGCGTTCATCAAAGTTGATATCTTGCCATTTCAACTTTACAATTTCGCCATAACGCATTCCTGTTAGTAGAGCAATGCTTACAATTGAATAAAGATGAGGATTTGATGAATTTCGACACGCTTGTATCAATTTTTCTTTTTCACTAAAAGATAGGCATCGGTCTCTACTACGAGCCTCTTTTAGCTTTTTAACCTTTCGCATTGGATTGTCATCCATCCATTCCCATTCTTTGGAAGCTACCGATAATGCTTTAGAAAAAATTGCCATATAGCGATTCACGGTTGAAGGTGAACGGATTTTTTTCTTAGGGGTTACTTCAGCTAATAATTTGTCGCGTACTTCAGCAATGGACGAAGAGGATAGATCCCTTAAAAGACGTGCACCCAGTTCTTTTTTCCACCTCAATAATAACTGAACCTTTTTTGGATAATAAAGTGGATGAGGTGGAATACACTGCTGTATAAATCGATCAATCAAATCTCCAACCGTGTGTTTTCTTGCAGCCGATATACTTTTATAACGCCCATCTCTTATGGCTGCTTCAGTATCTTGAATCCATTTTTTTGCTTGAGTTTTGGTACGAAAAGATTGACGCTGCTTATCATATCCTCGCATACGAACTTCCGCATGGAATACCTCAGTTCCATCCTTTTTTGTTAATGTTCTAATAGATCCCACATAACCTCCAAAAATAAAATATTGTACACTAGCATAGATGGCAATAAACCAGAACAGCGGATACACAATCCGCCGAATATGAGGAAAGAAACACACTCAAGATATGGTGTGAGTCTTTTGAAAGCGAAAATTACGCAAATTATACGCACTTCAATTATGTTTTGACGTTTTTTTGGGTAAAAATTGAATGAATTATCGCAAAATGAAAGGAACCGATGTTCCCTGCATTCCCATAATGGGTTTGTGGGATTGAGAACAAAAAATCTGAACTTAAGTCTTTGGAAATAAAGATGCGCATAATTTCGTTCCCGCTGTTCCCAGCGTTCCCAATGAAAAACAATGAGGTCGGTAAATTTTTTATGAAAAGACAAGTCAAAGACAAGCAATTGTGCTGAATTGTGCCAGTCTATTGCAATTGAGTGCGTAAAAATTGCGTAAAATGAGGTTTTTGCATTACTTGCGAAATACTCAAAAACCTGCTCAGGAATATGTGTGGAAAAAGTGGGGCAACTAGGACTTGAACCTAGGACCAACGGATTATGAGTCCGCTGCTCTAACCGACTGAGCTATTGCCCCTCATGGAGAGATGCGTGATTCTAACAGATGAGTTTGCGAATTTCAAGGAAAATGAACGTGGGTCTTGTGAAGGAATCGAGTTAGCCAGGTTTTAAGAAGTTTTTTGAATTCGGATAGGTGCTGCTCAGGTGCTAATAACACTTGAACCGTAGCTTCAGAGTGATGCACAGGAATGGAGGTTGTTTGATCCTCAGGAAGGGAAGATGATTGATCCTCGGGAATGGAAGTTGAGTAAGGTTTGGAAATAGAGTTAAGTTGATCTTCGGGAATGGAGGTTGAGTGATGCTCAGGAGAGGAAGCCGTATGATGCTTGGGGGCGAAAGTTAAGGGATGTTTGGGAATGGGAAGCTCGGAAAGGGGAGTTAATATGTGGGCGTAGCCTATTGGAGTTGAACCTTGGGAGAGGAGAATGTGGGCATGGGCTGGGTCGAAGAGAGTTTCCTCAAGGTCGGTGGGGAGGTTGGAACGGAATTGCTTCGCAGCTTTTAGGTCTTTTATGTGCATGCATCTTGTTATTCTCAGTAATTTATAGTCGGCCCTTTCTAAAGTTTTTCGAATAAACTCATCCTTACCATAATTGTAACCCGTAAATCCTAATAATGATTTTCGAAAGGAATTGGGATCTTTAAGTAAGGATTCTTTAACCTGTATATATTCTGTAATCGCTTCCAGATGCGATCTTAAATAATCACGAAATACAAGATTTAATTGAATTTCTGAATGACCCTCCTCATATACGTGTAAATTATACCCCTCCTTATTGAAATAGCGTCGCATCGGTATATTGTACTCACCCTTATACTCATATCCCAAACCAGCTAAAGGTCTTATCGAACTCTCTGAATTTGTTAACACCAATATTATATCAATGATTGGCTTCGCTTTCATTCCTGGCACCGCCGTCGACCCTACATGATGTATAGCAATAAAATTGGACCCTAAAACTTTCTGAATACATTGCGACTCCAAAATGTACTTCTGAGGCCATTCTGGATCATAGGGAACAATGATTATATTTTTGGTCATGGAATTTTCTTTGAGAATGAGTGAATATAAGGGTGGGTATGATAGGCGTGCTCTTTGCACTCAGAATAAATGTCCAATACCGTCATCCCAGCCTTTTCTAAACAATTTGCTATCTCATCCTCTTGAAAATAGGAGAAAAATTTTTGCGGCGCCTCTTTATAGCGTAAATCAGTTTCAATACTCTCCCCAAATCCCTTTTTCAACTTCATATAGAATACTCCGCCCTCATTGAGAATAGCTCGAATTCTTCTCAGGGATGCTAAAAAATTGCCTTTTGGAATATGCAACAACGATACATTTGCCCAAGCTCCATCAAATGTTGTTTCTAAATTCATCTCTTGGATATCGCCCAAAATAAATGTTGCTTGTGGAGCTTTTTGTTTGGCTATTTCTATCAAGTTGGGTGAATAATCTATTCCAACTACCCTGCACCCTTTGTCTGTAAATATCTTCGCATCTCGTCCAGAACCACATCCTATGTCAATGATTGTCTTGTCACCTTCTAATAGAGACAAAAATCTCTCACCTTCTCGGTACGGATGAAGTTCTTCAACATTCTCAGCGTATTTAGAAGCTGTTTCTTCGTAGGATTTCCAGGTAGGGTCTTGTTTCATTTAATTCTACTAATGTTAGTGCTCTAAGGAAATCTATTTAAGCATATAATTTTAGTCGTTCATATCAACTTGTCGGACTCTAACACGTGCATTGGGTGCTAGGTTTTTCAATGCAGCCCTTGTTGTGTCTTCCTGGGTGATCTTGCCGTTGCTTTGTTCAATTAACAGTGCATCGACGACCTCATCGTAGTCTCGCATGTCTGTGACCAATGACACCAAAGCTACTTGTAGTGGAGATAGGCTAGGGTTGAATCCAGCATTTTCAAGATAGGAGCCAGCATAAATGGTTCCGTCTTTTGTTTGCAGTGCTACTCCAGACTTGCAATGGCTGTAGGGTACATAGGAATTGTATGCAGCTATGAGAGCAAGTGTATTTAAGGAATAATCTTTTGTAAATGCCCTGTGGATTTCTGGTGGGGTTATGAGTCCTCCTTCTAATCCTAGATCTGAGGGTCCAAAAGATTGTGGGAGTAAGGTTGCGAGCGTTTGTGGGGGTGTATCGTTAATTAAAATCTGCAAAGTGTGCGCATCTTTCATTTCATTCATGAATTGCCTGCAGTGTCCACAAGGGGCCGCTGAAATGGCTATAGCAACGAGTTTTTTCTCACCGTGATTTTTGGCGTTAGCAATGGCGAACTGTTCTGAATGTACGCTTTGATTGAGGGGAACACCTTGTAGTTCCAAATTTACACCTAAATAGATGGCACCGCTTTCTCCCAAAGCAGCTGATCCTACGTGATAATTTGAAATGCCTGGACGTGCATATTTGGAGGCAACAGGGACAAGCTTTTTCAGGAGTTCTTCTTTAGTATAGCCGGTTTGATTTAGCAGGTCAGTGACTTCATCGGAAGATAGATATAAGGAATTTAAATTTAGCTGCAGATCGGTCTCAACAGCATGTAACTTGAAAGAGATCAAACTCAAAATAGATAATAGAGTGACTAAAGCGATCTTCATTGTTAACCTATGGTTTATAATGTTCCCAACCGAACTCTGAAAAGAATTGACCTTGTAGATGGCACTTTACTGCATATTGGATAAAAGCTGCGGTATTTACAGGTAAATTGTGAATAGGAAAAAATTTTAGTTCATCACATTTGTGAGGCTCCAAATTTTCTATCACACCTTCGTAGGATGTAGCCTTGTAAAATATATCGATTTGTTCGAATGATAACCCTTGAGGCATGGGATGGTATCTATGCATCACATGGCAAACTTGTATGTTTTCTGGCTTTAATATTATCCCGGTCTCTTCTACTGACTCGCGAATGATGGCGGCTGTTGCTGTTTCCTTACCGCTCAATCCTCCCATTGGAACGACATAGTTTCCATCATCAATACCTGTCTTGTAGCGTCTCAGTAGAAGAATTTTGTCATCTTGGATTAAAAAAAGGAATACACCCGCTTTTAGCTTAAAGAGTTTTGATTCTTTTTGGGCGAAAACAGAAAAGAAATCTCCTGCAGTTTGCATGCGTAAAACCTTTTAATCTGAGTTTAAAAAGGGTCTCATAAATTTATCTAGGTTGATATTTTCTTTTGAATTCTTCTAGCATCTTTACTTTTGCGGCGTAGGTGTCTCCTGCAGCAACGTAATAATTCACAATTTTTCCGTGAGGTGAATTAGTATTGTAAGCTTCCAAATGCCATTGTGCTCCAATCCTTGGAGCTCCATTTTTACTTACGAAACATTCCACAGTGTCCTCATCTGGGTTCATTTCTTCTTTGCTTCGACTTTTTCTGTGGTTATCTGGATTTTTTTTGCTCACCGCTGCAAAATGAAATCCTTTTAATTTTTTTTCAGAGTTTATTGCTTTCCAATGGACGCTATTGACTTCGAACCGTTCTTCTCCTGCGATCTTCTTTAAGTATTTATTTTTTATGACTAAATCATGGATTGGGACATTGTATGAGGTATTGATTCCGTCTGCAGCCATACGGATCATTCCACCATTGTAGTTATGATCTTTTACAGGTATTAATGTTCCACGTTGTTCATTCCAGTCTTTGATGGATGCAAGTTGTCTTTCTTCTGGAACTTCGATCCATGCAGATAGATTTTCGAAAAGCCTCCAGCATCCAGCACAAATAGCTAAAATAGGCTGTCCACGATTTAATGCCTGTCTAATAATTTTATATTCGTGGAGTTCTCTGACAGGTTCGTATTCTAAATCGCGAACTCTTCCAGGTATGACTAAGAGTCCACCTATTGAAGTGATTTTTGTGTAATCTGGTATTGGCTTTGAAGTGGGTAATTCTTTTGTCCCAAAAAACAGGTTTACATGATGAGCATTCACAACATTTGTAAAGAGTTGTTTTACTTGTTCTTCCACGACAGCAGTGGGAGTGTCGGGCAATAAAACTTTAGTTGGGGATTTTGAAATGTGTTGAAGCCTCATGTGGTCGTAAAGCATCCCTTTTCCATCTTTTTCGTTTGTATGACCTCTATATGAGATGATAATTGGAGCTTTTGGAGCATGATTTGTTCTTAATCTTGCAAGGGCTTGTGGATTTGTCACCCTTGGTTTGACTGTATTAGTTCCGACTGTTGCAGGAGGTACAGGGATTGGGATAATGGGCAAAGTTGTTAAAGGCAATACGATTTGGACGGGGGGTGTGGGCAAAGTTACTGCAGGCAATACAGTTTGTGTAGGAGCAATTGTTTGTGATGGAATTGGTAGTTGCATTACAAATGCAGATTGCTGTCTTTGTTCAACAAAGAATAAGGCATCTTGCACTGTGAGGAGTCGATTAATTTTATCTGCTGTTGCAGGCCACCGATGATATTCCTGTGAGTATTTTGCTATAAAGTTCCGAAGCATTTTTGGTGCGGTAGGATTTTGCTTCGATAAGAATCTAGAGACATTTGAAGGATCAACACTTAATTTTTCGGCAATAGTCCGTTGATTGATGCAGGGCACCCCATTTATTCCAGAAAATCGCATGACCTGGGTTAAGTAATCATGGAGTTGTGAATATCTATTAGCTGTAATTGCCATATTGTTTTCTTATGTATATTATTGTTATTGACTTGAAAAGATCTCATAACTCACATTTTTTTAAAAGTTCTATTTTTTTAATTTGTAATTGATTTTCCCAAAAAAACAGAATTATTGGAAACTTTAGAAGTAAGGTCAGAAGAATCTATCTAAAATGCGGCAGCATGCCACCGCATTTTAAAAACTTTAAGCTAATAAATCGTCAATGTCTTTTTTGAGCTGTTTGAGTTCTTCAGTGACTGAAGGATCCATTTGCAGTGCTTTTGCACCGACAGCTTTTTTAAGGTCGCGAAGACGATTAATGAACATTCTGCCGAGACGAATGTTAATTTCTGGAGCGGAGAGGAACTGGTATTCTTGTCCGTCGATCCTTCTCATCCGGTTCACAAAAAATACGTTGTTTCCTTGTTGTAGGAAATCGCAGGAGAAGGAGTTCATGAACTCTCCCATTTCAGCAACTTCACGTGCCATTCTAGTTGGAGTGGAATAGGTATTGATCAGGTCCATCAATTCTGAAATATCGCCATTTTTCTTAAAATGGTCTTGGAGTTCGCCGTTTAATAAGGATGCGTATAAGCCTTGGTGTTCTTCAGGTTTGGGGAGGGTAGTGGATAGCGCGTTTTGTAGTTCACGCAATGTCATTCTTGAAATAGGCAATGCAAATATTCTTTTGAATGATCTGTTCAATTGTTCAACTTGTTGCTCGGTGATCATAAGAAATCTCCTCTTTATGTGTGAAATCTACAACATTATTGGAGAGGGCGCATTAAGCTCAAATAAAAACATGATTATCTTTCATTAAAATTTGTCGGATTCCGCCAGCAGGATTGGGAGTATCGCCATCATATCTGGGGATAATATGCATATGGAGGTGCATAATTGTTTGACCCGCTGAAATTCCGCAATTCATTCCAACATTATAACCGGTGGGCTGATGGGTTTGGTCAAGTCGGACTTTCATAAAGTCTGCGACTTGGATCATTTCATAACGTAATTGTTTTGGAGCTGAAAACCATTGGAGGTAGTGTTTTTTAGGAATAATCAATAGGTGTCCGTTGGAAACGGGAAATTTATCTTCCAAAACGTAGCAATTGTTATAGATGGCAATGATTTTGCCGGGTTTTGTGCCCTGACCAATTTCACAAAAAAGACATTCCATACAAGCTCCTGCGTTAATTCGATCACCATTTAATGGATTCGTCGTAACTAATAAAGTTAATCTTTTTTATAAAACCATAAGATCAACTTATGAGCTCCTTATCAAAAATATTTCAAATATTTTTTTGATACAGTAAAAAAATTTAAAAAAAGTTTTGCACTCAATTCATATTCTTCGATATAGATTCAAGCTTAAATAAATTTCTAACACAGGGAACAAATCGATGTTTTCAAACTTCTTCGTTCGGTTAATTCCGATGATTTGCGCCATGCTTCTGACATGCAACTCTGTTTATGCACAATGCGGCCCGCAATGTCCTCCAAACTGTGATTGTGGATGTGCTACCGGTGCTCGGTGTGTGTGTGACGACCCTGTGAAACCTCAAAAAGTAAATCCTCCTGCTAGTTGTTGCTACGAATGCCCTGTTGGAGAAGGTTGCACATGCAGCGATGTTGCTCCTGCACCTGAAATAAAAAGGGGGGGCAGTCCAAAATGTCCTCCAAACTGTGATTGCGGCTGTGCGAATGGAAAACCTTGCCAGTGCAATGCTCCAGCATTTGTCCCAAAGACTGCTGCTGCAGATTATTCTGACAACTATGATAACAGGGGACAGTACGCTTATGGTGTTACTGGCCAAGAGGAAATTGAGGTATTCATCCCCTTGTCTGCTGCTTATGAAGATTTTTCGGGTGAATGCGGCTATAGGGAGTGTGGAGTCTGGGGGCAATGGTTTCCGGACAATCCGGTGTTATTTCGCGAATTCATGGCAGACCCGAGGGCACTCATTTTTTCTGCAGCCTGGCGCTTTAATGATGAAGCTTTGTTTAAGAACACTATTCCAGTGTCTTACTACGATACCTGTGTATTTTACCGTTGGAATAATGTTTGGCCTTGGGATGGGATGTTGCAGATTGAGTTGCAGGGTGCTTTATGGGCAGACTTCAATCCATTAGGAGATTCGTCGCCATTATTGAATGCTGACTATTATGTCGGAGTACCACTGACATATGCGGTTGGCCCTTGGGCTTTTCGTCTGAGAGGATATCACATTTCTTGCCACATTGGTGATGAATTCTTATTACAGCACCCTTGGTTTAAACGTAGAAATCCGAGTGCTGAATACTTGGATTTCTTTGTATCTTGGGACTTTACTCCAGAGATCCGTTTCTATGGTGGAGTGGGTTGGGTGCCTGCAATGGATGAGTCATTCGTTCAAAGTAAATGGTATGCTGCTTGTGGAACAGAGCTAAGGTTATTGCGCTTTGGATTTGTGGATGAGTGCCAACGTATTTATGGAGCTCCGATCTTTGGGGTGCACTTTCGTGATTGTGGTGACTTTGGAAGCAGAATTGATCAAACGTATATCTTAGGTTATGAAATTGGGAAATTGACGGGTGAGTACAAGAAATTAAGATTGTTTTTCGAATATCACGATGGGTATTCGGTGGAAGGTCAGTTTGCACGTCTGAAAACAGACTATTTTGCAATTAAACTAACGTATGGGTATTAGACATGGCCCGAGAGCTTCAGGATAAAGATTTGATTTCAGAACCTAAAAACACAAGGCCCACTTGGGTATGGATGGCAATTATTACAGCTGCGATTGCGCTGCTTTGGGGAGGGAAATCGTTCTTTAATTTTGAAGGGGAGGAAAAGTATTCCAAGGGTCCATTCGCTAATGTGACCAATCGGGAGTTTACACAATTCCTTTGGCAAAATCCTGAGTATATGCGAGCAAATGTTTCTGGCAAGACCAACTATCTTGAAGGGTTTCAATATTTGAATAAAGTGACAATAGAACCGGAATTAGCGGATCAAAAAGTTAAGGCTCCTCCCAAAGTTGTATTTTTATACCATACTTGGCATCGGCTATTGGGAGAGGAGTATTTTTCGAGAAAGATCGGTCCGAGTGAATTCAGAGATTTTCTTAATTATGCTGAAGAATGGAAGCCTGAATTTTGGAAGGAAGCGCCTGAAGGATACAAAAACCTTGTAGAGGGTTTGGCTTCTAGTAAGGTTGAGAACCTGGATACATTACCTTCCAATGTCTTGCCACTGGAGGTTAAGAAAGCATTTGTTGGATGGAAAAATTATCTCTTAGAAGGAGAAGCCATCGATAAGGTTCTACCCACCTTTGAAGATATGAGTGCATTTTTAAAATTGTATCCAAACTATTCTCGCAACTATTGGAGAAATATCCAGGGTGGAGAAAAGTCTGATTATTTGAAGTCAATTACAGTTGGAAAATTTGATCCAAAAGGGATTATCCCTGAAAAGGAATTGGCTGCTTTTTTGAAAGTTGCTTTTTACAATTGGAAGCAATCTTTGTTAAAAAAGTAAGGTCAATATCACTGAAACAATCTAATCGTCGCCTATATATTGTATTTTTCCCTAAGCAAAGGCAGGAATTAATAATAAATCTTTAAATTAAATCTGATTTTTGATATAAAAGCTTTTTATAATTAATAATTTTTTAAAATTTATTAAGATTTATTATGGAAATTAGAAGCTTATGTGAGAGTTATTTTTCAGGTTTTAATGAAATCTCAGGTTGCTGTAAAAACGATAAAGCTACAAATGCTCTCGCTGTCTTAAATGATAGTATGGTAAATTATGGTAATGCTAAAGAAATTGAAAATTCATTGCAAAATATTGCAAAAAATTTATCTGATTTGGAAGGCAAGCCCTATAGATTTAAACGAAAAATAAATAGAAAAATCCAAAATGATGGATACAGTTGTGGTCTTTGGGTAGCCTATTTTGTTGAAGAACGTATGAAAAATCCTGAAGTTGATTTCAACACTTTAACTAATACAGATAATGTAATGAAGACTTTTAGAGCAAAGGCTTATGAACAATATATCAATATTCGAAAACATATTAGACTAAAGGCACTCAACAGAGAATAATGTTAAGATTTGGGGACTGAAACAAATCCTTCTTTGTAGATCGGTCCATTTTTTCCAATGGGAAGAGTATTTTTGAAATACTGTTCGTAGATTTTGAGACCTTGTTCGGCTGTCTGAACGCAATAGAAACAATTACTGATCCATTCAGATCCTTTAATCGTTCCCCAATCCATATTGCATTGGAATCTTGATGAGATTTTTTGTGTCCAGTATTCATCTGTTCCAAAAATCAGGATAGGCGTTGCGAAGGATGCTCCTACTTTTCTTCTGACTTCTTCAAGTGTTTGTTCGAAATCTGTGCCTATTCCTCCAACAAGAAAGATGGGGAAGTCAAGATTGAACTCAGCTTGTCGTTCTACAAGTTTATCAATTCTATAGGTCATCTTTGCTTCTACATAAGGATTTTGCTTTTGCTCATTGACAATGGTGTTATCTTTTTGGGTAAAGTCCACAATATTTGCACATGACAAAATTCCCAGTTCTTTTGCGACCAAATTACCTACTGCCATAGCACCTGGCCCACCTCCAGTAATTAAAGATAATGGAGTATCCTTATTTAATAAGGGGTGGTTGACTTTGCTCCGTAGTTCTAAAACTCCCTTCATGAGCTGAGTCAATTCATTTTCAAACTGACCTTCTAATAAATTTGAACCGTATATTCCAAACATTGTCGATTTTAAATACTTATCCACAGAATTCAATGGGACAAACATTCCTGAGTCGCGGTCAGGCTTTTGAGCATATTTCAAAATTTTGCCGGTGAGGTGGTCAACCCAGTACACAGGTATAGCAAATTTTTCTAAATCATGAAGTAACGCTCGATCTTCTGCAGAGAAAAAGTCTTGGTGTGAAGAGGAGGGGTGTTGGAAGTAGATTCCTTTTAAACATCTCTGAACTGTATCACCTAGTAGCATACGCTTCATCAAAGGTGAAGGAAAGAAACGAGTCAATAATACTCCCTGGCTGGTAATTTGGCCATCGGTGATCGCCTTAAGAAATGGATATGAAGGTTGTTGTTCTATATACCGTTCTACCATTAAACCTTGACGAACTCCTTGAGAGAGCCCTGGAAAATCATGCATTCGAACTTCACGTACAACCCAATCTTCGGTTTTAAGATTAAGAAGTTGTTGCCCTTTAACAACAAAGACTGCAGCGGAATTATCTTTTGGAAGCGGAGCTGTATCAAATGCTTTAAATAGAGCTTTACTATCTTCCAAAGAAGCTTGTAGTTGATCGCGGTCGGAAAAGAAAACGTACTCACGATAGGGTTCCAAAGTATAAAATTCTAATGGGATGTCGGTAATTTCTCGTTTGCTGTTTCCGTAAAGCTCATAAATATCCCCTGAAGCCTGAGTATCTGGTTGCAAAATATTTGCTGAAGTATGGTGATAACCTGGAGTTAGCAGCTCATCCACAACTTTACCGAAAACCGTTCTGATATGGAGAGGAAGGGTTTTTACTAACAGAATCTCATTTTCTTCAACATTGCGGGGAGCATGCGATTTCCACTGTTGATGTAGTCTGAGAAGGTCTCTGATCGGCAACCCTGCCGTTAGAGCTTTTGCCATCGTGGGAAGGAATCCATGGATAGATTCATCGTAAACGATTTTTCCGTTTTGCAATGAAAGGAATGCTACAGTGCGACCATCGACTTTGTCCAATATAAGTTCATCACTTCCGTGCATTCCACCGAGGGACAAGAGAGGCTTGCCCCATCGATCTGAGCGTCCGAACATGCGAGATAAATACTCTGGATTTCGTACTCGGCGTCGATCATCCGCAGCGAACAGTTTTCCGATATTACATCCTGGTTGTAAGTACTTTAGCATTTCCTCCGCGAGATGCCCAATCGCTTTAATAGTTAGATGAACTTCTGCACAGCGGTGTTTCTGATCAATTTCTATCGATTTGCTGCTCCCATCGATTCCAATTTGAGCTAGAGTACTTTTTATGTTAAAAAGTACCTTTTCCTTATCTATTTGAAATCCAACAAATAGCGGAGAAATGTGTTCGATAAAGACAACAGCCTCTGCAGTTGAAGAATCGACAGGTGTTATCGATGTGATTGGTCCATCGGGAGTTATAAGATCAAAATAATTGGGGTCTAGAAAGGTATCCATATCGCCGCTCTTTCAAAAATCTAATGATAGCTGGATAAGAGAGGAAGAACAACAATTTTTTTACATCGGAAGTACGAAGTATGTTCGGTAAATCTTTACCTATATTCAAAATTTTGCCCTCTTTTCTGTGGAAAATCTGTTAGCAAAAAAACGATTAATTGGCGTTAAGAGTTTAATTAAGTAAATTTAATACTAAGTTTCAACTTTTGGTATGGAAGTACAAAATACACATCTAAATGAATGCCAATATCTTAGATGAAAATGGTTATAAACTATTTCGGTTCTTTATAATTTTAGAAAAAGTTACAGCTTCCTTAACTATTGTTAGTATGTTGTTGATAATAGCGGAGCAAAACAAACGGCAATCAATCTATAAACTTTCATGATAATTGATATTTTGAGATAATCGCTTCCTTTCAATAGGAATGTAATTAGATGGACATTTACCAAATTCCGCGAAGTTTTGGAACTCATGATGGAACTTTTCATGCAGATGAAGTGACAGCTTGTGGCCTTCTTCTTTTATTCGATTTGATCGATTGGAACAAAATTCATAGAACTCGCGATCCTCAAGTTTTGGCAACATGCGAATATGTATGTGATGTAGGTGGAATTTACGATCCTTCAAAAAAACTGTTTGATCACCATCAAGTCGACTATCAAGGACCGATGAGCAGTGCAGGGATGATCCTAGAGTATTTGAAGTCTATTGGAAAGATAACAGGCAAAGATTATAACGTCTTTAATAAGGCTCTCATTATGGGCGTCGACGCACATGATAATGGAATGGATCCTCAAATTCCTGGTGTAGCAACTTATTCGAATGTTGTTTCTAATTTCACACCGATCAAGCATGAAGTTACATCTGAAGAACAGGACAAGGCATTTTATCAGGCTCTTGAGTTCGTGTATGGTCATTTGCATAGATTTTGGGAAAGATATCAATACATTAAGTCATGTCGGGAAGCTGTTTCAGTTGCTATGGAACCTCAAAAAAAGTTTATGCTGTTTGAACATACAATTCCTTGGATGGATAGCTTTTTCGAATTGGGTGGTGTCAAACATCCTGCGGAATTTGTTGTTATGCCATCGGGAACGCATTGGAAGCTAAGGGGAGTGCCGCCTTCCATGGATGATAAAATGAAAGTGCGAAAGCCGCTGCCATCAGAGTGGGCAGGATTATTGGAAGAAGATTTGAAAAAGATTACAGGGATTCCTGGAGCAATATTTTGTCATAAAGGCCGTTTTATCTCTGTTTGGGAAACGAAAGAGGATGCATTAAAGGCTTTGGAACTTGTATTAGGGAAAGAGGAGATTACTAAATGACAACGATCTTTGGAAAAATTATCAAGGGGGAAATCCCCTCGGAGAAGGTGTTTGAGAATGATCGCGTTTTGGCGATTAAAGACATAAATCCGCATGCACCGGTACATATTTTGATTATTCCTAAGAAAGAGATTCCAGATATTCAATCTATGAAACCTGAAGACTTTCCACTTCTAGGAGAGATTGTGCAGGTTGCGCAGAATTTAGCGAAGCAATTCAACATTACAGATGGTTATAGATTAATCACTAATAATGGATCCAATGCAGGCCAAACAATATTCCATCTTCACTTTCACTTAATAGGTGGCAGAAAATTAGGGGCGTTGGGTTAATGTCTCAAAGCAAATTAGATATAAAAAATTGCGCATTGATGGTCATCGATGTGCAGGAAAAGCTATTTCCCCATTTAGACCATGAATGTGAGTTTTTAAAAAGCTTACTTAAAATGGTCCGTGGAGCGCAGATTCTAGAAGTTCCAATCATTGCGACGGAGCAATATCCGAAAGGATTAGGAATAACTTTAGAGCCCTTGAAAAATTTATTAGGGCCTTCTCAGCACTATTTTTCCAAGACGACCTTTTCTGCTTTGGGAGATTCCGCTGTTAGAAAGCATATTGAATCTATGTCGCGAGAACAGATCATTTTGACAGGAGTGGAAGCGCATATTTGTGTTTTTCAAAGCGCATATGATCTGCTGAAAATGGGAAGAGAGGTCATTGTTATCAATGATGCGATCACTTCAAGGTCGATCTACGACTTCTCTACAGCTATAGCAGAGATGCGAGATTTAGGTGCACGTATCACAAGTGTTGAAACAGTGCTCTTTGAACTTCTTGTAGATGCTAAAGATCGAAATTTTAAAGCAATCAGCCAGCTAGTCCAGTCATGAAAAAGATTGTTTGTTGTTTGCTTTTTTCTTCCACGCTATTGGCACATGATGCAGATGTTGTAAATCGTGTGAATGCCTTCCTGACTATTAAGGATCCTTTTTCAGCTTCAGATGAAGCATTAGACGGCCTTCAAAAATATCCCATGTCATTACCTCTTTGGGAAGCTTATATCAAGGCTCAAGCTTTGAGGGGAGATGAGGTAGGGATGTTGCATGCTTGGGATGGATATAAAAAACTACTGGATCCCAAAGCTCAACCTAAGTCTGAGGTCCTTGAAACAGTAGCTTGGGGGATTATTCAGAATGGAAGCAAGAATAGTTCTCCTATTATTCGGCTTTATTCACTACTAGCAGCAGTTTATGGAAATGATGCGAGAAGTGTTGATGTTGTTTGCCAAGGATTGGAAGATACTCACGCAGGAGTACGAGCAGCCGCAGCTGAGATCGGTTCGCATATGCGGGACGGAAAAATCTGTGAAATGATCCTAGAAAGGCTCAAAACAGAAACCGATGTTATGGTAAAAGTGGAACTTATTCGCGCTGCAGGTAGGATGGAGATAAAGGAAGCTCATCCTTATTTATTGCAATTGATAGCTCAGCCCAATACCCGTGCAGAAGATCGTGCAGTAGCCATTGAAGCTCTCATGAATTTAATGGATACTATCGAACCTAGCCAAGTTTTAAAATTTGGTCAAAGTGATAGGGCAGGATTGAGATTGCTTGCTTGCGAATGTATTGCTCATATGAACGATGCAAAGAATTTTGAATTATTGATTAGATTAGCAAATGATTCAAATGGCGATGTCAGAGCAGGTGCACTGCAAACTTTAGGGTTGTTAAAGTTATCTGATGAGCAAAATAAAAAAGTCATTACCTTGGCGGAAAATTTAGCAAAAGATCCTGACCCATTCGTAGGGATCAGTGCAGCATGGTTGTTGACTATTAAATCTCCTAAGCACGGGCAACCCTATTTGCGTAAATGGCTCACACATGAGGCAATGGATGTGCGCTTGGCTGCAGCAGGCGCCTTAAATGCGGCTGGAAAGTATGGCAGGCCATTATTGGAAGAAATGTTTACAAATAGTAGAGATCGATTTGTCCGATTGAATTTAGCGATGGGAATGATTACTGCTAGGGTCAATTCGACTGCGGCTTGTGAAGTGATTCAAGTTGCAATGACTGAAGACAAGGGTCGCTGGATGAGGGATGAAAAAGGACTCTTTAGCTATATTGGGCCGAGTAAGGTCAAATTTAAAGAGGGTGTGCAAAATTATCCTGAGCAGGTAAACCAGATATTAAGGCTTGAATTGATCAACATGATGGCGATGTTAAGGTATCCTCTGGCGCAGCAAGTGATGACTACATTTCTAAGGGAAAGAGCATGGGGTGTGACGGGATTGGCAGCAGCGCAGCTGTTGACGGAGGGAGATGAGGAAGCTGTGAAAATTGTTGAAGGTGTTTTAAAGGATCCTCAGCCAAAGGTGAGAGCTCAAGCCGCGTTGATATTAGGTTTGTGGGGAGGAGATGAGGCAGCGATGAAGGCCTTAGTCGACAGCTATGCAGCGGGAACAAGGGATTTAAAAGAGCAGATCTTAGAGGCCATGGGAAACATCAATTCTCCTTTGGTCGTCCCTTTTCTCGTAGAAAAGCTGGGTGAATCCTCGCAGACCCTGCGTTTATTAGCAGCTATGTCGCTTATACGTTCGCTTAATCAGTAGTGAGTCAAAGTTTTTGCGAAGCCTTGGACAATGCCAAAGCCCCTGCGAAGCCCTGGAATGCGGTGGCGCAGCGCAGCGGAGCTACCGCCCTTGCCCTGACCACATAACAAACTTTCAGCATAAACAATGTTGACATCTGTGGGATACAACACAATGTAAAAAGCCTCTGCGAAGCCTTGGAATGCGGTGGCGCAGCGCAGCGGAGCTACGCCTTTGCCTTGACCACATAACAAACTTTCAGCATAAACAATGTTGACATCTGTGGGATACAACACAATGTAAAAAGCCTCTGCGAAGCCTTGGAATGCGGTGGCGCAGCGCAGCGGAGCTACCGCCCTTGCCCTGACCACATAACAAACTTCACAAGCTAGCAAACTTTGTCTTAAATATTTTAAATCCTTGTTTCTATAAATTCAAAAATCCCTTACCTTATCACTTTTTACTCAACACTTTAGACCTTTAACAATTTACACAGGACTTGATATGGAAAAAGAAGATCAATTCGATTTGCCTTCTTCTCATTGGCCCCATTCTCCACTTCATAAAATTGATACTGAAGGAACGTACATGGTGACTGCCTGTACTTACCAGAAGTTGCATTATTTTAAATCAAAAGACCGTCTTTCGTTTTTACAAAAGACTCTTATTACAGAGGCCGCAAGGTATAATTGGATGCTACAGGCCTGGGCCGTATTTTCAAATCATTACCATTTTGTAGCCCAATCTCCAAAAAATCCTGAAAGTTTAAAATCATTTATTCTTAGTTTACATTCCAAAACTGCTATACAGTTAAACGCTGAAGATAAAACTCCTTATAGAAAAATTTGGCATCAATACTGGGATACAAAACTGACTAATCAAAAATCGTATATGGCAAGGTTAAGTTATGTTCACAGAAATGCTGTAAAGCATAAATTGGTAGAAAATCCAAAAGAATACCCATGGTGTTCTGCCGGATGGTTTGAAAATACAAGTAGCAAAGCATTTGTGGGTACTGTGTATAGATTTACAAGTGATAGTTTGATTGAATACGATGAGTTTTAATTTAACGTTTGTGTAATAAAAATCTTGGAGAGCGGTCAGGGCAAGGGCGGTAGCTCCGCTGCGCTGCGCCACCGCATTCCAGGGCTTCGCAGAGGCTTTTTACATTGTGTTGTATCCCAAGATGTCAACACTGTTTGTGCTGAAAGTTTGTTATGCGGTCAGGGCAAGGGCGGTAGCTCCGCTGCGCTGCGCCACCGCATTCCAGGGCTTCGCAGAGGCTTTTTACATTGT
>JBDHQB010000009.1:0-108763 GCA_039806825.1 Parachlamydiaceae bacterium
CTTATTAAGGAGAATCGTTCTTTTACTCAAGATCATAACTCTAGCATAGCAACTCCACGCCTGCGGAAAGGCTACCGTTTTTGTAGCCTTTATATGGAAAGGCAACCGACTATGTAGCTTTTATGCGAACAAGGCTACCGTTTTGTAACCTTTGCGCGGAAAAGGTTGCCCGCCTTTCTAACCCTTTATACAGAAAGTAATATCGCTCTTGTATTCATAAAATGTAAAGCAGACAGCTGATATGTAACCCTTTATTTAAGCATTTAAACGTATGATTATTAATTTTTAATATAATGTTATTAATTAAGTTGTTTGTAATATTTATAATTAAAAATTAACAAAATTAATTGGAGCAGCAAAATATCGCTTCCTGTGATATAGCTTATTTAAAATAAGAGGCAGCTATGAAAATTGCTAGCGATATCACAAAATTAATGGGAAACACCCCACTAGTTAAACTTAACAAATTGGCCAAAGGAATTCCTGCGGATATTATTCTTAAGCTGGAATACTTCAATCCTTGCCATAGCGTCAAAGATCGCATAGGTGTAGCAATGATCGACGCAGCTGAAGAAAATGGTACCTTAACAAAAGATATGACAATCGTTGAACCCACCAGCGGAAATACCGGAATTTCACTGGCATTCGTTGCAGCTGCAAGAGGCTATAAATGCTTGCTCACAATGCCAGAAACCATGAGTATGGAACGACGCATGCTCCTAAAAGCCTTTGGTGCAGAGCTTGTTCTGACCCCGGGCCCTGAAGGTATGCCAGGAGCCATTAAAAAAGCGGAAGAAATCGTCGCCACTGATCCTAAAAAATATTTTATGCCTCAACAATTCGATAATCCTGCCAATCCCGAAATCCACCGCAAAACTACCGCCGAAGAAATTTGGCGCGATACGGATGGAAAAGTTGACATCGTTGTCTCTGGAATAGGTACGGGTGGAACTATCACAGGTGTAGGAGAAGTCCTCAAAGAACGCAAACCCTCAGTCCAAATAATCGCTGTGGAGCCTGAAGCCTCCCATGTGCTTTCAGGAGGCCCTAGAGGTCCTCATCCCATTCAGGGAATTGGTGCTGGTTTTATTCCTAAAATCCTTAACACTAAAATATACGATGAAGTGATCCAAGTCAAAAACGAAGATGCCATCAAGTATGCAAGGGAAGCAGCTTTAAAAGATGGTCTACTGGTGGGTATCTCTTCTGGTGCGGCCATCTGGGCAGCATTAGAAGTAGCTAAACGACCCGAAAACAAAGGGAAAATGATCGTTGTAATCATTCCTTCGTTCGGTGAAAGATATTTGAGTACAGTATTGTATAAGGACTTAGCTGATGTTTAAGACCCTCAGAGAGGATATTCAAACGGTCTTTGAGAAAGATCCGGCAGCTCGAAGTACTTTGGAAATTCTCACTTGTTATCCAGGTCTACATGCAATCTGGAGCCATCGTATTGCCCATAAATTGTGGAAGCGAGGCTTCAAATTTTTGGCTCGCTACCTTTCACATACGTCTCGATTTTTCACCGGAATTGAGATCCACCCTGGAGCTACGATTGGGAAAAACTTTTTCATCGATCACGGTTTGGGAGTTGTGATCGGTGAAACAGCAGAAATTGGAGACGGTGTCATGTTGTACCAAGGTGTTACTCTGGGGGGCATTAGCTTAGAAAAAGGGAAGCGTCATCCAACCGTTGAAAATGATGTTTTAATAGGAGCTGGTGCAAAGGTTTTGGGGGCGATAACAATTGGTAAAGGAAGCCGAATTGGTGCGAATGCAGTAGTGACAAAGTCTACTCCGCCTAACTCCATTGTTGTTGGTGTTCCAGGACAAATCATCAGTCGCAGCAAACCTCGACCCGTTTCTGAGCCGGAATCTCAAATGCCAGATGCTATCGGTTCCACACTTGCATCTGTCCTTAAGCGTTTAGACGACTTAGAACACTCTTCTTCCAAAAAAGTCCTAACAGAGGTCCATGCTCCTGAAAAAGGTGTATGGCGAGGTGAAGACTTTTCTATTTAAAAATAGAATTATAAATTGAGTTCAATATTAAAAATTAAATTAATTGTTATATTGATAAGTTTTATGGCTTCACCATATTCTATTCCTCCAGTAATATCTTCAACGCTTCAAAGTCTTAGAAATTCTCCCAAAACAACCATTGGTATCTCGACTTTGTTTATTTTTTTAGGGGTTCTCTAAAGGATTTTATTTTAGTCTTTTTAAATCCCTTCTGTTCTCAAATGTTTGCATTTGATATGGAATAATTTAAATTTCCTTGCTGAGGAACGTTTAAATGAAAAAAATCCTGTCACAAATAACCCTTCTCTTAAAAGTAGGTGTTCTCTTAAGCCTTATTACTGGATGCCAATCTCCTGAGTCGAGTCATCCCGAACGTAAAGTCAGAGTCCTGCAGGTCCAGTCTCAGGATTTCTATCCCACGCTTATGTTTCCAGGAAGGTCTCGCCCAGCAAAAAGCGTAAACATGTCTTTTCGCGTCAGCGGTCCGCTGATCAATTTGCCGATCATTGTTGGACAGGAGGTAAACAAGGGAGCGCTGTTGGCACAAATAGATCCGCGCGACTTTATTCTTCAAGTGCAAAACATTGAAGGCAACATTCAACAGATGGATGCATCAATTCGTCTTGCAGAATCTGAATTTCAAAGATTTAATAACATTTTTCAGCGGGATCCTGGCGCTGTTAGCGCAATAATCGTTGAACAGAAGAGAGAGGCTGTCAATAACCTTCTCGGCCAGCTCAGATCGGTACAAGCAAACTTGAACATCGCCAAACAAGCTGTAGAGGACACTTCTTTGCGTGCACCCTTCAATTGCACTGTGGTCGGTGTTTTTGTGGATAATTTTCAATTTATTAGCGCAGCTCAACCTGTCGCACGAGTTGTCAGCACAGAAGAGATAGAAGTTTTAATCGATGTTCCAGATCGGATCATTTCCTCGATAAGAGGCGCTAGGAACATTCAGGTCCAATTTGACGCAGTACCTGGAATCCGCTTTACGGCAACCATTGAAGAAATCGGGACAGAGGCTTCTCAAACGACCAGGACTTTTCCCGTAACCTTATTGGTAGTTCCTCCAGAAGGCACTTATCTATTTCCTGGGATGACCGGTACGGCAATTTTGGAACAATCTATCTCGCATGCAAAGGAAGAAAGCACCTTTAAATTACCGTTGAGTGCACTTTTTAACCATGACGGTCAAACCTCCGCTGTCTGGGCCACGACTCCGTCTACATGGCAGATCAGTGCGAAACCTGTGAAAATTGTTACACTTTCTCATCAGTATGCTATCGTCACTGGATTGACGAACGACGATTGGATTGTTGTAAGCGGTGTTAATTTTTTAACAGACAAACAGTTGATTTCTCCCCTTGCAGTTCGAATTGATGAAACGGGCGAAATCTTCCAACTTCCGGATAGGCCGACTCCAAATCAAGATGGATCGGATAAGCTATGATAAAAAGCTTAGTAGAATACGGCATCTATAACAAGTTTGTCTCGTACTTCATCTGCTTTTTACTTCTTATAGGAGGAATAGCCAGTTTCTTCGCATTGGGTCAGTTAGAAGATCCCACTTTCACAATTAAGACTGCAATGGTAGTAACACGATACCCTGGAGCCAGCCCTCAAGAGGTAGATAATCTGGTGACAGAAAATCTTGAAAGGGTTCTCCAACGCATGGTGCAGGTCGACCATCTCTATTCTATTTCCCGAGCTGGGGAATCTCTAATTAGAGTAGATATAAAGGATTCATACACCTCCGACAAGATGCCACAAATCTGGGACGAGTTACGGAAAAATATTGCCGACGCAGCAAAATTTATGCCTTCAGGAGTACAGCAACCCATGGTTTTGGATGACTTCGGGTTTGTCTACGGTTTTCTTTTTGCTTTGACTGGAGATGGTTACAGTTATCGCGAACTCGATGACTATGCGGATATGATACGAAAAGAGCTATCACTTGTGAGAGATGTAGCGAGAGTAGATTTTTGGGGGAAACAAACAAAAGCTGTCTATATCGATGTATCTAGCCAACGCCTTGCTGGGCTTCAGCTTACTCCAGAAACATTTTTATCAGTTTTAAGGCAACATAATGAAATTGTCGATGCAGGAGCATTCGATAAAGGTGGTCAGCGGTTACGCTTTTCTGTTTCTGGTGAGTTCTTTAAGCCGGAAGAAATTGGCGACTTATTGATTAAGCCACGTCCAATGGACTTGATTGGAAATATTGTCAGCGACACTAGCTCTGCTACGCTAGCTACACTACCTGAAAATGCTCAAAATGTGATACGAATAAAAAATCTTGCTACTGTTCGTCGAGGTTACGTTGATCCTCCATCAGCAATCATGCGCTATAATGGTAAACCGGCCATCGGAATCGCAATTGCAGGCTCTGAGCAAGCCAATATTGTACGCGTTGGAGACCGCTTGAGCAATAAGATGGAGGAAATTCTTGCGAGGCTGCCACTTGGACTGGAATTTCACAAAATCTCATGGCAGTCAGAAATTGTCAGTGAATCAGTCGACGGATTTATTCTTAGCCTCGTCGCATCGGTAGTGATAGTTTTTATCGTTCTGATTGTACCAATGGGACTACGTCTAGGACTCGTCATTGGCTTTGACCTGGTGTTGACTATTTTGGCAACATTCATATTTATGTATGTGACAAACACTCCGATGCAGCGGATGTCTCTAGGTGCCCTTGTCCTTGCAGCCGGAATGATGATCGACAACACACTTGTCATCGCAGACAGTATTTCAGTCAAACTGCGCGAAGGCCAAGATCGTATCCAAGCAGCTGTAGAAACAGCGACAGCATTCGCGTGGCCTTTATTAGCTTCAACTTTGATTGCCATTCTGGCCTTCTTCCCAATTTTCATCGCAAGATCTGGAGCAGGGGAATATTGCCGAACACTTTTTACTGTGATCACAGCTGCTTTAACTATTAGTTGGTTTATCGGAATGCTAATCACTCCTGTTCAATGTATCGACATACTGCCTGACAGCGATCCAAAAAATTCAAATGATAAAAAAGATTCTGAATTCGACACCCCATTTTTTCGTGCGTTCCGTAAAGTTTTAGGAGGAGTTCTCAGCTATAGATATATTGCCTCTCTATTGCTTGTGGGAGCATTCATACTTGCTTGCTTCGCTTTTCAGTATGTCCCAAGACTATTTTTTCCAGATTCTACCCGTCCTCAGCTAATGGTGGACTTTTGGGGACCGAATGGCACATCAATCCAACAAACTTCTGCGGAAATGGAGAAAGCGGAATCCACATTCCTTAAATTACCCGGTGTTAGCAGTATTTCAACGTTTGTCGGACAAGGACCTCCCCGTTTTTATTTGCCAGTAGATTCCGAGCTGCCCTTCTCAAATTATGGACAAATGATTGTTAACTTTAAATCGTTCCATGATATCGCTCCCTTTATCGAAAAAGCTCAACAATGGACGTTTGACAATCCAGTAGCAGGGATGTTTCGTTTTAGAAAATATACTGTAGGGCCTGGAAATGCATGGAGATTTGACGCAAAGCTCTTGGCGCCTTATGGAAGTAATGAAGCGGAACAGCGTAAGGCTGCGCAAAATTTTCTAGATACGGTAGCGAAATCTCCCTACGGGATGGATTGGCGTCTCGATGAAATGAATCCAACCCTGAAGTGGCAGGTGGATTTTGATCAACAAAGGGCACGCTGGGCCGCTGTGTCAAGACTGGAATTATCGACAGCTCTAAAAAGATCATATGATGGCCTTACAGTAGGATTCTTTAGGGAAGGAACCGATTTTCTACCTATTATCATTCGACCACCCGATTATGAACGTGATGATCTTTTAGCTTACTACAACGCCCTGCCTATTAAATCTCCATTACAAACTTATTCGATCCCGGCGTCACAGGTGATTTCAAACGATTACGCCTCTTGGGAATCGCCCCTTTTAATGCGTTGGGACGGCAAGCGTCAGATCGCAGTCCAAGGAATTCCAAAACCAGGCTATACATATTCTCAACTTAAGAATAGTGTTGCGGATGACCTACAACAGCTCACACTTCCAAAAGGGACAGAAATATTCTGGGGCGGAGAACAAGAAAGCACTAGAGCTGCGCAAGAATCCCTAATTCCCGGCCTAATCCCTTCTGCCATTTTAATCGTCTTGCTCCTCGTTACAATATTTAATGCCTATCGACCTGTCCTTATCATCTTATTAGCCCTGCCGTTTGCACTTATTGGTATTTGCATTGGTCTACTGCCAACACAAATTCCATTTGGATTTATGGCGCTTCTAGGTGCAATGAGTTTGGCTGGCATGATGAATAAAAATATTGTGATTCTTCTTGATGCCGCAGGGGAGAACGTTAAAGCCGGAATGAACCATTACAATGCAATCAAAGAGGCAGCTATTACCAGGGTTAGGCCCATTGTGCTCGGTGCCGCTACCACTGTATTGGGAGTAGTTCCCCTTCTTACCGATGTCTTCTGGATATCGATGGCCGTGACTATCATGTCTGGGCTTGCCATAGGATCTTTGATCTCGCTATTTGCTGTTCCAGTCATTTACAGTATTCTTTATGGTGCAAAACCTCCAAAAGAGGAGAAGGTATGAAGAAAAAGCTTATAGCTTTTGCTTTACTGGTTCTCCTTGTCAGCGCGAGTGGATGTCGCGTGGGACCTCCATTGACAACACCAACAGCCCCTGAATACGACGAATGGACTCAAAGCGAAAATCCTAGGATAAGCAATAGCGAAGACAGCCTTCGCACCTGGGCTGCTGTCTTCGAGGACCCGCGACTACAAAAATTGACCAACATAGCTATTGAACAAAATTACTCATTGACTGCAGCTGCTTGGAGAATTTGTGCGGCGAGAGCTCAACTTCAAATCGCCACAGGAGAACTCTTTCCCCAAACCCAACAAGCTTTCGGATCGTGGAGGTCAGTCCATCTGAGTAAAAACGCCCCAAATACGCGATTTGCGGACAGGCAATTTAAGAATGCATTGCTTGGTTTTACAGTTTCATGGGAACTTGATTTTTGGGGCAGGTTTAGAAATGGGATCTACTCTGCAGATTACCTTTACCAAGCCTCTGAGGCGGATTATTTTGGAGTTCAGCTTATCCTTACTGCAGACATTGCAAAAACCTATGTTAATTTGGCCACTTCGCTTGAACTTATTCGTATCATCAAAGAAAACATTAGATTGCAGCGCAGAAGCATAGAGATAATCAACATACGACTTGAAGCCGGGGTTGTGTCTGAGCTGGATTTACAACAGGCACAAGTCCTTTTAAGTAATACTGAAAGTCAATTACCAATTGTCGAGGAAGCAATTGAAAATCAAAAAAACGCCCTTGCAGTACTTCTTGGGGCTACTCCTGATCAGATTCCCTGTCTTTTGGATTTCGATGACCTGACCCTGCCTATTATACCTCCAACTCTAGCAATAGGAATTCCGGCCAACCTTCTCTGTCGCAGGCCTGATCTGATAGCTGCACGAGAGCTTATTCTTTCTCAAACCGCTGTTGTGGGCATTGCTGAAACTAATTTATTGCCCAGTATATCTCTTTTCGGGACCATCGGCTATGAAGCCGCTGCAGGACACCATCTAAGAAATACAAATGCAAACAAGAATCTGTTTTCCCAAAACAGTTTGACATTTGCCTACGGTCCAGATTTTAATTGGCCTATATTAAATTATGGCAGGTTAGAAGGGCAAATAAAGCTTGAGTGGGCACGTTTACAAGAGATGATTGCGCAGTATAAAAACTTAGTACTAAAAGCCTATGAAGAAACTGAAAACGCCTTAACTGCATTCATAAAATCACACGAGGAGCGAGCCTTCCTTGAAGAAGGCCTTCAGGCTAGTTTACGTGCATATTCATTGTCCCAAGAACTCTATTTTGAGGGATTAGTAGATTATGAACGGGTTTTAGAGGCACAACGATCACTCCTTGTCATACAAGACCGCTACGCAGTTAATAATGGAGACATTGCCCTGTCGTTCATTCAAATCTATCAAGCCCTTGGTGGAACAATTTATATGGACTGTGAATGAAAAAGGAAACATAAGTATGTCTAACGATACAACAGAGATAACTATCCCTCTCAATGACATCAAGCATCTTTTTTTAATTCCTAATTGTGATCCCTTTGATGACAAGAATTTGACGATTTCAGGTATCGAGTACGCTATCAAACAGATGAGAATGAAGAATTTGCCGGAAAAGATTCAGCTTACCCTTGCAATGTCCAAAGGAACGGAAGGAATCGATTTAGAAAATCTAAAATCCTCCCTTCATAGGTATTGCATGAACATTGTCCGAACAAAAGAAGAAGAAGAGCGATACCTGAACTGGCAAATTAAAAGAAATTTTATACGCGCCTTTCCTCCACTTATTTTGTCTATGATTGTTCTTGGCTTGATCACCTATTATTTGATGGATGAACGGTCGAAATTCTTTCAGATCTTGCTCATTCTACTGAATAATTTCGTTATTATTTTGGGTTGGGTCTTACTGTGGGTTCCTGCAGAAATGTTTCTATATGATTCTCCACAGATAAAAAGAGAGATTGTTCTTTATCGATTACTTGCTAATGCAGATGTTACTTTAAAAGAAAGAACCTAAGTTAAAATGTTTACTCTTCCTCAGGAACATCTTTTACGAAGCTTAGCGCACGCCAGCCAAAGAATAACATAGGAATTGCCAACACCAAATAATAGATCCAGTTATCTCCATTCCATCGAAGAGTGAAGACACCGTTTTGCGAAAAAAGATATAAAACAGCGCCAAACAGTAAGAATATTGTTCCAGCTAATAGCAAGACCAAAGGTAATAAAACCGTTTTAAGATCACTAATATTCCCTGCTGCAATGGCAGAATCCTTTTCGGTACTTTCCTCTAAAGCTTCTTCTTCTTGCGATTTTTTAGGTTGATAGGGGGCGGCAGGCGCCTTTGCATTTGCCTGAACTTGAGATGTATAGGGCGCGCCAAGAGCATTTTTCGGAGTCTCAGGGATATTTGGACTCAAATAGACTCCGCAGTAGGGGCAATTTTCCGCTGTTTTATCTACTCTTCCTTCGCAACTCCAACACATTTTTTTCTTTGCATTTTTGCTCATAGCCAATCCCCATCTATTGTCCATGATTCATACAAGTTTTCCCTGATGTTTTCAAGTAATAATACTTTCGTGTATCCTTAGGAGTAATGCAGCATATGAGGACTTTATGGCGGAAGATGAAACAAAATTTGATATTGCCGTGATCGGTGGAGGCCCAGGAGGTTATCCAGCCGCGATACGAGCAGCCCAACTAGGTAAAAAAGTAGCACTCATTGAAGCAAAGGAACTTGGCGGAACCTGCCTAAACAGAGGTTGTATCCCTTCTAAAACCCTCATTGCCGGAGCCGAAGTTCTACAAAAAGCACAAGAAGCTGAAGAATTTGGGGTCATGATCTCTGGACCTATCACTTTTGATTACAGCAAAATGGTCGATCGCAAAGACAATGTCGTCGCAAAAGTGAGAAAAGGACTCGAGGGCTTGATTGCTTCCAACAAGATAAGGCTTTTTAAAGGTTTTGGTAAACTCGTCAGTCCAAGGGAAATTAAAGTTACTGGGACAGATAATGCCGTTATTCGGGCAGACAAAATCATCATTGCAACAGGATCAGAACCCCGCAACATCCCTGCCTTTCCCTTCGATTGGAAAAAAATTCACGACTCTACCTCTCTGCTTGAAATGAGGACCCTTCCAAAAAGTTTACTCATCATTGGGGGGGGAATCATTGGTTGTGAGTTTGCTTCCCTATATAATACCTTAGGGGTAGATGTTACCATTGTCGAAATGATGCCAAGAATTATTCCAATGGAAAGTACCGGGGTTTCAAATGCCTTGACAAAAGCTTTTAAAAAGAAAGGAATCAAAATCGAGACCGGAGTCCTTGTCGAAAAGGTTGAGACAACAAAAAAAGGTGTTAAAGCCTTCTTGCCAGGTGGAAAATCGATAGAAGCCGATATTGCCCTAGTTGCGGTTGGCCGCTCGCTTAATACCAATGGAATTGGCCTTGATAAGGCTGGTTTGAAACCTGCTGATAATGGATTAATTCCTGTCAATGAACACATGGAGACAAATGTATCAGGAGTATATGCGATCGGAGATATTGCCTCGAAATGGTGGCTTGCCCACGTTGCCACCCACCAAGGCTTAGTTGCTGCTAATCACGCTTGCGGACATCATGCACGTATGAATTATGATGCAGTCCCCTCTGTTATCTTTACAGTTCCGGAAATTGGCACTGTCGGTCTATCTCTCGAACAGGCCCTTGAAAAAGGATACAAAGCCACTGTTAGCGCATTCCCATTCCAAGCTTTGGGAAAATCACAAGCTGCTATCCAAACAGAAGGTTTTGCTCAAGTGGTCACTGATAGAGACACAGGGCAAATTTTAGGAGCCCAAATTGTCGGTTACGAAGCCTCAACCCTTATCGCTGAGATGGCAGTAGCTATCGCTAACGAGCTTACCGTAGAATCAATTACAGAAACGATCCATGCACACCCCACGGTACCGGAAGCATGGCTGGAAGCTGCACTCTTAGCCAGCGAAAAGCCTTTGCATCTGCCTCCGCAGAAAAAAGGATAATCCTCAATGGCTTCTCGGGAGATGTTCGATCCAAAACCTCAAGTGAAAAGACGCCGTCTTAATATTTTGCCTCAAAATCCTGAAACAGCAGGGGAGGAAAAAGCTGTCGGCCTTGGCCGTTTTCCTTCATGGCTGCATCGCAAACTCCCAAAAGGAGGCAATCTCTGGAAAACCGCAGACATTATGACTGAAAATCGGCTTCATACAGTTTGTGAAGAGGCGAATTGCCCAAATCTGATGGAATGTTGGTCTCAAAAAACCGCAACATTTTTGATCCTGGGTAAAGAATGCTCACGCAACTGCGGTTTTTGCGATATTGATTTTTCAAAAAAGCCCAAGCCGCCAGAGGAAGATGAACCATTCAGAGTTGCTGATTCTGTCCTCAAATTAGGTTTGAAACACGTTGTCATCACAATGGTGGCGCGGGATGATCTTCCCGATGGCGGTGCGTCCCATCTTGCGAAAGTTGTGGACCAGATTCGAAATGTTGTCCCAGATGCAACAATCGAACTTTTAACTTCAGACTTTCTTGGTAATGAAAGCGCCTGGGACATAGTTCTGCAAAGTAAGCCAGAAATATTTAATCACAATATAGAAACTGTTCGGGAATTAACGCCAAGAGTTCGCCATACAGCCACCTATCAGAGAACTTTGGAACTCCTTAAATATGCCTCAGAAAATAAGCAAAATTCCGAAATGTTTGTAAAATCAGGGATGATGGTAGGTTTAGGGGAAACTGAGGAGCAAGTTTTCGAGACATTAAGAGATCTCCATGAAGTAGGATGTGAAATCGTCACTATCGGACAGTACCTGCAGCCCAACAGGCAAAAATTGCTAGTTAAGGCGTTTATCACTCCCGAGCAATTTAAAAAATATGAAGATTACGGATATAATATTGGGATTAAAACTTTGTATTGTGGCCCCTTTGTAAGATCAAGCTACAATGCGAATTTGGTCATTAAACAAGCTAATAACACCTTAAAAAAAATCAATAGCATATGAAATTAGAATCAGAACCCGATGAATTTTCTTTAGGGGATGCCCTAGACGCCACCATTTTAATGCATAGAGATGCACATTTTGGAGGACAATTTCCTCTCATGATCGAGTATTATGAAAAAGAGGGAAAAGGGATTAATCCGTCTATTGATTTAAGTCGAATTGAGACTCTGTCACGTATAGAGGAAAGCTTAGGTCAGAATCTGGCAGGCCAAATTCTGAGCGGGGCTGATGCGGAAAGAATAGCCGAAGCAAAAGAGGCTTACAAAATTTTACGCGACCTTTATGAAGTTAAAAATCCAAAAAGTAAATTTCCTATTCTTATTGCTGATCTGATTCTGTCTGAGGAAGAGGAACCTCAAAAAGAGATCGACGCCATCGTGGCTGAAAAGTCTGCTATTGTACCTGCTTTGATGGACTTAATACGCTCAGATAACTTTTATGACCCTTTATTTCCTGGCTATGGTTTAGCACCGGCATTAGCTGCAAAATGTTTGGGATTGATCGGAGACAAAAGGGCGATTATTGCTTTATTTGAATCGATCGGAAGTGGGGATTTTTTTGATGATGAGATCGCTTTTGATGCCCTGAAAGCAATTGGAAAGCCTGCAAAAGAGTTCCTGTTAAAAGTGATCACTGGAAAACCGATAAATGAAGACAATCACCGCGCTGCACTAGCTTTGGTCCATTTCAAAGATGACCCTGAAATTGCTGAAGCAGCTTGGAATCTTTTGAAAAATTACGATTTCAAAAAAGATGACCCCATCTTTGCAAGCTACTTGGTATACATCTGCGAAGGACTGAAGGGTTCATCCCATGCTGCAGAATTCAAAGGACTGCTGGAAAACCCAAACATTTCAAAATCCCTAAAGCTCGACATCCAGACCATCATCAAAAGCTGGGAATAAGGAAGGAAGACGTCTCTATCCAACTGGACACAATGGACAGTATGGACAATATGGACGGACAATATACTGTCCATATTGTCCATTATGTCCATTAACTCAATGACCTGAACGATGCCCTACTTGGCCATTGGCATGATGGAGTAATAAGGCTCTTGGGTAAAGACGTACAAGCCGCTTTGGTCTGAGAAAATACCAAATGTCGATTGAACAGTGTTATTGTAATCCAAGAAAAAGATCCCATTGTCATTCAAAAAGACGCGATCGGCCGTAATATAGGTCTTTTGAAGGCGAGTCTGATGGATCGGCATCATACAAACCGCTGGCTCAGCTATTTTTAGATCAAAGGAGGATGCCTCCTCGCCATATAAACTACCTATTAAGCTAGCACAGATAAAGCTGAGAAATCCTAGTTCTTTAGTCATGGTAAACCTCCAATCATTAAGGTTTGTCCAATTTCATGGTTTTCCCTTCAGAAGTCAAGAAAATATACTGATTTTCAATTACTTGCAACAAATTTTTTAAAAAATTATACTTAAAATAAGAAGATTCAGTATTTTCGAGAAAAATTGTCTCGAGGTTATTATGCATCTACGCCCGTTACTTGTTTCTTTTTTTATCTTTTTTTCAGCTCTATTAATTGCTGATGACAAAGAACTACTTAAGACTACAGACGTGAATAGAATCATGTCTGAAATTTTTGAAAAGCATGTGGATAAGAAAAAGATGAGCGGAACGATCATAGGGACATCGTTTAAAGTCTATATTAATCAATTCGATCCGCAAAGAATTTATCTACTTGAGTCAGAAGTTACTCCGTACTTAAATATGAATGAAAACGACTTAAACCTAATTACCTCACAATACAATAACAATCTCTTTCCAGCGTACACTAAGCTCAATGAGACTATCCAGAAAGCGATCAAACGTGAAAGAATAATCCGTACAGATCTTATCAATAATCGCAGGGAACTATTCAGCGAAGCTCTTACCCAACGCCATAATAAAGCTCCCCCTTATACCATGTTTGCTAAAACTCCTGAGGAACTAAGGGAAAGAGTCAAACAAAGTTTGATCAGCTTTATCAATAGCGAAAGGCAACGGTATGGAGACTTAGCTGTACAAAAGTACGAGAACAAGTTGCTCGATGAATATGAAGAAAACCTGCGCTACTTTGAGAACCCATATCTCTATTTGAAAGATAATGGAGATCCTATGACAGCAGCTGCTAAAGAAAATGCATTTGCTCTAAGACTTCTAAAGTCTTTGGCTAGCGGCCTTGATTCCCATACTACCGTTTACAACCCTGCTGAAGCATTTGATATGCGCGTTAGATTAGAAAAAGGAGTCAATGGAATAGGAATCAATCTGAAAGAGACTCCACAAGGCTATTTCATCGCTCAACTGATAAAAAATAGTCCTGCAGAAAAAAATGGGACCATACGCGTCCAGGATCAACTTGTAAGTATAAATGGAAAAAAGGTTGATGATCTAAATTTCAGTGAAGTCATGACCCTTCTACAAGGCAATAAAGGAGATGTTGTCCAACTAGAACTTAATAGTCAAAATGGAAAGGGTTATAAAGTCAGCTTGACTAAAGAACCGATCATACTGGATGAAGATAGAGTCAAATATGCTGCTGAAAATTATGGCAACGGTATCATCGGGATAATCCGTCTCGATTCTTTTTACTCTTCACAAACCGGTTTCAATGCTGAGCAAGATGTACGCGATGCCATTGCACAGTTAGAAAAACAAGGGAATTTAAGAGGATTGATCTTAGACCTGCGTAAAAACAGTGGAGGCTTTCTTACACAAGCTGTGAAAGTAGCAGGGCTATTCATTACCGATGGAGTGATTGTAATCTCAAAATACTCTAACGGGGATCAAAAGCTTTATCGCGATATGGATGGCAAGAAAAGCTATGAAGGACCTTTAGTTGTATTAACTTCAAAACTTACAGCCTCTGCTGCTGAAATTGTTGCCCAATCCCTTCAAGACTATGGAGTGGCTTTGGTTGTGGGTGACGAACGTACTTATGGAAAAGGAACGATACAAAGCCAAACAGTGACAGATGAAGGCGGGGCTGGATCCTATTTTAAAGTGACCGTAGGTAAATATTACACCGTTTCAGGAAATACTCCACAGTTAAAGGGTGTTAAAGCTGATATTATGGTTCCAAGCCAATATTCTCACGAGAATATTGGTGAGGAGTATTTAGATTATTCATTGTCCCAGGACAAGATAGCTCCTGCCTATAATGACAAGTTGCAAGATATCGATCCCAACCTCAAAAACTGGTACATGAAATACTACATGCCTAACTTGCAGCATAAGATTGATTTTTGGACTGATATGCTTCCCACATTGCGTAAAAATAGTGAGTATCGCATTACACGAAACCCAAGTTATCAAGTCTTTATTCAGGGTCAGGTGAGGAAGTTGCCTCCAGCAATGATTGAAGATGATGAGCTTGAAGCGAAGATTGTTAAGCCCAATGTGCCCTCTGAAGATGATTTGCAATTGAGAGAAGCAATCAACGTTGTTAAGGATATGGTGTACCTAGAGTCACAGTCAATGGAACACCCTGAAGCTGTAGCTCCTGCACAAACCCATTGAGCTGTAGCCTTACATTAACCACGGAGTGCACGGAGAGCACGGAAAAGGGACAGAAAGGTTATGGACACAATGGACACAATGGATCCATTGGACATGGACACAGTGGACTTAGTGGACGAAGTGGACACAGTGGACGTCCCATGAAATGAATTTAGTAATTCAAAGCATAAATCTGGCCGCTATTTTTCCACCTTATTCGCCATTGCTTTACTAGTCCACTTGTCCTTGCCGTCCACTATGTCCACTTCGTCCACTGTGTCCATGTCCATAGATTCTGTCCATTGTGTCCATAACCTTTCTGTCCCTTTTCCGTGCTCTTCCATGCACTTCGTGATTAATGCATGCCAGGACTACAATCTTTAGAAAACATCAACTCTCATCCATCTCAGTAAAAAAAAGTTGCAGAAAATTCATGTCTGGCCTATTCTCGTTTCTTCTTTGGCCAGATAGCTCAGTTGGTAGAGCAGAGGACTGAAAATCCTTGTGTCGCTGGTTCGATTCCAGTTCTGGCCACATTAAGCAGGAAAGACTTAAGTTTTTCCTGCTTTTTTTCATCTTAGAATATCCGTACTATTGTCGGAGTACGTAATTTCCTTAAATCATCCAAGACTTGGTTTCATCTATTTATTTGAAACTCGTTTTGGAGTGTCAATTCCGTTAAAACTACGGAAACAATACAAGTACTCCCATTTAAAATACTGTAAATCAGCAATTTAGGTTGTTTTGTCAAAGGACTAACAATCTTGTTGCTGCTTATAAGGAGCACGAAATGGGTCACATTCGTGAAAGAAAAATAAAGAACGGCGGCATTCGGTATCATGCAGAAGTTCGATTAAAGGGACATCCCTCTCTAACTGCATCATTTGATCGGAAAACAGATGCAAAAAGCTGAATTCATAAAACGGAGGCCGATATTCGCTGCGATCGACGGCAGCTTTATTCCATTGGAAAAAAATACACATTTGCTGAAGCCGTTGACAGATACATGAATGAACATTCAGTTTCGGTAGTCAAAAGAGGCCACCTTCTTTGGTGGAAAAAGGAAGTAGGTGTCCTCTATCTTCAAAACATCCGACCAGCGGTTATAGTCGAAAAGAAGCAAAAGTTACTCACTGAACCAAATGAAAAAGGAGTCGTTAGAGGAAAGAGTACCTGCAACCGTTTTTTGGCGACTCTAAGTCATTTAATGAGCGTCTGTGTAAAGCAATGGGAATGGTTGACTGAAAATCCCGTTAAGAAAATTTCAAGAGAAAAAGAACCTCGTGAAAGAACTCGCTTCTTGAATCCCCAAGAACGTCAGCAATTGCTTAATGCATGCAGACAAAGTAATAATCAAAATTTATTCATTTTCACAGTCCTGCTTCTAAGCACTGGCTGTCGTTACAATGAGATTCGATGTTTAAAGTGGACGGATATTGATCTCATTCACGGTAAAATTGTCATTACAAAATCAAAAAATACCGATATACGGTCGATTCCTATTCGTGGATTAGCTTTAGATTTACTTCGCGAACAAGCAAATCTAAGTTTTTCGATCGGATATATTTTCCCAAGCAAAAATAAAAGTAAGCCCTTAGAAATGCATAGAGCATTCCGAACAGCGATTAAACGTGCTGGAATCCAGAATTTTAGAGGACGCGATTGCAGACATAGCTATGCCACCGAAATGCTTGCTCAAGATCTATCTCTAGGTGAAATAGGGCATTTATATTTTAAAGGGAAGTGCTGTGAATTCGGATTTTAATTCAGTGATGGTCGCAAAAACAAGTTCTCCCATAACTTTTTGTCTTTCAAGAATGAAAGGAAAATTACCTGAAAAACTTCTACTTAATTCTCTTAAAAACTCTATTTGAAATTTTTGAATCAGCTTAATGCATTTTAACAAAGTTTCTTTAAGATGATTTTCAATAAATGAAGAAGGCGTTAAAAAGAATTCCTCTAAAATAGCTGGAACGCCACGGACATGATTTTCGAGCAGAGATCCATCCACAATAGTCACATTTATTTTTTCTTTATCTGCAGCAGCTTTGAATTGTTCTCTAGATTGAGAACTTACACTTGCCGAAGTCATAATCCAAAATTCCCCATTGTAATCACGGTGATTATGAAGAAATATTGTTAGTGCATTAATAAGGTCGGAAGCCGAAATTTTTTCATATCGCTTACATTGAATGGCTACGTCAGTCTCTTTTCCATTATGCTCAGTAGTACCCTCAATGTCTTTGCCCTTATCTGATCCTGAACGGCTAGGATGTTTTGGGTTTTTTAAATCACATTTTGTCACTGCTACTCGCAAGCATAGATCTTCAAAGCGACGAGTTTCTAAATTACAGAATGGAAGTGGGTGTTGTGTAGATATAATCGATGGTTTCATGTTTCATTCCGTTATGAATGAGCTGAAGCGTGCATGATCTTTGCTAGAGTTTTTATTGTCGGATTTCGCCTCTTAAAAAAATTATACATCGTAGAACGAGGTACATTAGCTTCTTTTAAAAATTGCGTTTTATTAATGGCATACAGATAGTCTTCGACAATTTCTAAAACGCCTTCTGTGTCATTCTCGATAAAGCACTGCATAATGGCAGCACCCATCTTATTGATATCGAGTAAATTTTTTACAGGATCATACTCTTTTAATCCTGAATCTTCTTTAATTGAAAATTCTGCAGTTTGTTGTTTTTTACTCATATTATTTCCCTTTTGGGCTTGTCTTCGTTTTCTCGATAAAGAGTTTTTTCGCTTTATTGATGTCCTTTTCTTGTCCATTTTTATTCCCTCCTAATAAGAGTAGAATGTTTTTCTCTGGAATATAGGCATAGTAGATGCGTCTACCATCATTAAACTTAGGCTCCCAAACTTTATCTTTTAGGACCCCTTTTTCTTCATGTGAGACAGATTTATGGTTTCCAAAATAGCCATCTAAACGGATCTTTGCGAGTCTTCCATCAATTTGATATTGAGAACGAGGCGTTTCGTGTTGCATCCATTCTCGAAATTCTTCTGTTGTGATGAGCGTGTAGCATTCTGTCATATTTTTATTGTACCCTATAGGGTACATTTCTATCAAGTTTATGATTTTGGAAATGTTGCAATATAGCAATAGTTGGAGATCACAAACTATTAAAAAAGAAAGTTTTAGATGATTCGAATTTAGTTTCAGCAAGAATCAAATTATGGAGGTAGTGTGCATGCTTGAAGGTGTATTTTTTGCTTATGGAGCTTAGATTTGACTTCATAATCAAGCTGAGAACAAGAATTAATTTTAATAAGCGTTCGATTGAAAACCCCGATAAAAGCCTACACTCGATGTTCTCAGGATTATTTTTTAGTATTTTTCTTGTTTTGGAAAGATTTTTTGCTTAGTGTTTCCTGCTTTAGACTAAAAGAGACATGAAATGTATTCAATATATAAAAATATTTTAAGATGCTCTTTGCTTTTCACATGCTACTTTGCTTTTTTAAGTGATCTATCGGGATATGAAGAATTTAATGACGAAGATGACGTTGAGGATTGTTTTTCCAGATATGCCTTCCCATCGACATGTGTAAATCATTTTTCGAATAATATAGGGATAAAACATTCCTGGATGGAAGCTGAAAGCTTAGAAGTGATTAATTGTTTTTCTGATTATCTTCGTATAATTCCCAAGGTTTATGATGCTGACTGTTACCATTGTTACGACTGCAATGGGGTAGGCTTCAATTTATATAGAGGCTATGACTCCCCTACGGATGAAGTTGAAGATTTTAAACAGCTAAAAAATGGACATATACAGAAGATTCGAGTGTCTATGTATGAAAAAGGACGCTGCGATTCGCTTCACAATAATGATCATTGCGAATCTTTATGCTGGTATGGAGGATATTTTAGGCTTTGGAATCATAAATATCTTCATTTTTTTAAACACTATTTACAATATTGTTCTGAAAATGAAGATTGTCAATGTTATTGGCCTGAATGTGATTTAGATGCTACGAAAATCAACAATAGTGTTTATAGCCTTCTGAAAGACTTAGCAGAAGATGGCTTGATTACTCATGAGCTTTCATCCTATTGGCAGGCTTCTCAGATTGAATTTGATTATTATGGCAAAATCTATACCGATTTGTATTATCCTAACAGTCATGGAATGGCTGCTTCTTTGACTAATTATACATTTTTTTATTCTCAATATCACCAAATGCTATTGTCTGTGGCTGAATTTATTGATTCGAATTTTATAAAAAACGATCTAAAAGCTATCGATAGGATATATGCGTTATTAGAAAGGATTCGCAATCGATTTATCCGACAATATAATCTGTGTATACGCTCTCATCCACATCCTAAAATCTATTATGAACGAGGAATGCTGCGTTTGCACTCAGGTAACGTAGAAGATGCTTTTATGGATGTGAATCGTCTAATGCGTATGGCAAAAACTGATCGCTATAAAGACGAGATGATATTAACTACAGAGATGTACCAGCAAGAGGGAGAGCTTTATGCTGATTTAGGAAGGTATGACAAGGCTATTGCTTCGTTGTCAGAGGCTATTCGACTTGATCCAAATAATCGAGGAGCCTATTTTAGCAGAGCCCAAGCCTTCTTCGAAACAGGAGAATTTGAGCAATCTCTTGACGATTATCTTAAATCAAAAAATCATAGTGAGTCTCTTAAACCAAAACTAAAGCATTCTGCTACAGTTAGAGAATCTGTTCTAAGCGGTCTCCAAGAAGGATGTGCAGAGGCTGTTGTCGATTTTGTTCCTTCTCTTTGCAATTCTGCCTATGGTTTATGCTCTTCCATGTGGGTTTTTGCTCAGCACCCGATTGACGCAACTACTCAATTTGTGAATGCTTGTTATGACATCGGCAACTGCATTAACGAGTTTCGTAAAAATGTAGATCTTGATGAAATAGAAAGTTATCCAATTGAAATTCAACGGATTTACGATCAGTTTGATCGATTAAGTGAAGCTGAAAAAGGCCATCAAATAGCATATATTGTTGGTCGATATGGAGTAGATATTTTTGCAGGCGGAGCTGCTATTAAAGGCGTTACAGCCTTTAAAAAGCTAAGAGATGCAAATCGGATATGTATGCTAGAAGCAATGACTATTTCCGAAACCAATAAAGAGGTAGTCATAGCATCTGCACTCAAACATAAGACTGAACGTGAAGCTTTTTTCAAAAATGTCAAGCTTCATGTTGACCGACAAAATAAACATATAGTTGGCAGGCACAATTTTGAGTTTGGTAAAAGTGAATTTGTTCACTCGGATCCACAAGCTCTTTTGTCTAATTTTGCTGGAAAAGGCCAACCAATTAATAATAAAATTCCTGGTAATCCAGATTATCGAGAAAGGATAGATTTTAGGGAGCTTATTGGTTACTATGTTAATGATAAAAATCCAGACGTTAAATTACCTACCACCAAAGGAATTATTCGTTATAGTAAAAAAGGAGCTCATATTATTCCTTCACATCCTGAGGGAATGTAAAGGGAAAAGAGAAAAAATATGGATACAGTAAGTTTGCGTTTATCTGCTATGCGGGCTTTATGGGGGATTGTCACCCCAAACCTTAGAAAAATGTCTATAAAGGAAACCAATAATGTTATTTCAGTATATTTTTATTATGATCAAAGCCCGTCAGAAGAAGAAATAGATTTATCAGAAGATGCTGCAACTGAGGTTATAGCAGATTTTTCAGAACCTTTTTTGATATCTTGTGAACGCTCTGTAATTGCATACCCAGAAAAAATTACTTTTGAAGGCTATTTGATATATTCTCGCTTTGAAAAATGACCATAACCATATCTGCAATAAGGTGTGCTCTAAAAGCCGCTCTTTGCAGTAGTGTTACCTCTAATTTAAAAGCTATAAGTGCTGATCTAAAAAAAAGATCCTTGAAAGAGTCCATTTTTATCCAAAACTCGCGTTATTTAAGATCTTCAAAAACTTGTCCATTCGATAACGTCTTGCAATGTAAACCGTTATCGTTTTAAAATCTTAAAAATTTTACGGAAATTTGACGGAGTAGCCAATTTCCTTAAAACGTAGTTGATCGACTTTGATTGCTCGAATTTCTGGAAAGAATCCCTTTTTCCCTGTAGACTTTGGCCATCTTGAGTAATTTAAGGTAATGAAGAGTAATCCAAAGAGATGGTTTTTCAAGACTGAAAATCCTTGTGTCGCTGGTTCGATTCCAGTTCTGGCCACTCTAAGGCGGAAACCCCCGGGTTTCCGCCTTTTTTGTTCCCTGTATTTTGTAAGTAAGGTAATTTAAAAAATGAAATTGGGTGGATTATGAAAAAAATACTTCTTACTTTGCTATTGCTTTCAGCTACTCTTTTATCTGAAGAAAAAGTGAACTGGTTTAATTACTTTACTTCAGGAATACTTTCTACACAAAATAAAGAGTACGAAAAAGCTATTGAAGAATTCTCGCAAGCCATCGCCTTTTTAGAAGATGAACAGCTAATCCAAGAGCATCTTTATATATATAATCAAAGGGGACAAACTTTTTTACTTTCTGGAAGAAATCTAGAATCTTTGGATGATTTCAATAAAGTTGCAGAAGCAGAAAAAGTATCTCCATCAGATAAAATTACCGCTCTTTGGGGACTTACACGTTGCTATGCTCGGCTGGATGATATAGAAAATTTTGATAGAGTAATGCAAATTGTTAAGAATGAAGATCCGAAATACCCTAAAGTGGAATCTTCGAAAGAATATTTGGTATTCCGTAATTTTTCGCAAAATAATTTATGTTGCCGTAAGAAATTTGCCTGCGCAATGGTAAATTTAGACATATGTGACAAAGTTGAAGATGTAACTTTTACCGACTCCTGTGTATGCATTATCAAAAAAAGACAATATTGCGATTGTTCAGAGTGCTATGAACAATGTTCTAATCCAAGCTAGAAGGCACTCCTGCTTAAGACTAAACTAGACCTGTTAATTTTATATACCCTTAAAGATCCGTCAGTGTCTTTTAATAAATTAATTAAAATGTTATAATACCTTGATAATTATTTTTGGGGGTTCTATGTCTGTAAGTTTATATCCTAGAAGATGGGGAGGATATTCTGAAAGACCTCATTGTTGGTATTGTGATGATCCTGTGAGTGTTATTAGAAATTGTGCTAATTGCATGACAGCTATTTATTGCGATAAGCAATGTCAGAGGGACGATTGGCACAGAAAGGATGGACATAAGTTAAAGTGTAAAAAAATTGTCGAAAGAAAAAAAATTGACGAAGAATTAAGTAAAAAGCCGTCCCTATCCTCCGATGATCAACTTTTAATCGATAAATTGTTTTCAGAAACAATTTCTAGACGGACACCTGAGCAAAATAAAGAATCCATAAAAAGAATTATGCGGGAATGGGAATCTCTCAATCCCTTTACGGAAGATGATTTACTCTACCCATTAGGGATACCTAGACCCTAGGATCCAATGGACATGGACAAAGTGGACTTATGGACATGGACAAAGTGGACTTATGGACATGGACAAAGTGGACTTATGGACATGGACGAAGAGGACAAAGTGGACTTAGTGGACAAAGTGGACGGCCTATGAAATGAATTTAGGGTCTTTCAAAGCATAGCTTTTCCAACTTATTCGCATTGCTTTACTAGTCCACGTGTCCTTGCTGTCCACTATGTCCACTTCGTCCATGTCCATAGAAAAAAAAAGGGCCGCACCCGGGATGGGCGCAGCCCACTTCACGCACTAAGGTCCGAAGACTAAGCGCGCGAAACTTTACGACGGTGTGCTATATAAGCGCCACCTGCAAGTAAGCTTGCTAATAAAAGATATGTTGAAGGCTCAGGAACAAACACTTGCGGATTTGAAATCTGAGCATAAAGTGTTGCTGTGTTGGATCGACCTTCTGTCGTTACAAACTGTGAGAGCAAAGGTCCATTAGGAGAGGTACTAAACCCTACCAAGCCAATGGTATATGTCTGACCATTGATTAAAAAAGTCCCTAAAGTTGAAATGTTGTTTTGAAAAGTTACAACATCTGGACAGCAATTCCCCCCACCAACGTTTGGAGTCTCATCGTGTAAGAAATTATAAGTGGCATTAAAAGTTGTCAAAACATTGTCAATTAAAAGAGATTCAACAACTTTTAAATCTACTGATACAAGGGCGTCACCCGTGATCGGGAAATTTAAATGGGTAAAAGTTCCGATTGCAAATGGAGTATCCAAGGCCACATTATTGATAGGAGCTAAACTGGTGAAGACATACCCCGAATTATTGTCCCCATTTGAAGGAAAACCCCAGTGAATCGTAGATCCTCCGCCAGAAGAACTAAAGTTTGAAGGCAACGTTCCGTCAGCTTCTTTTGCATTTTGCCATGTGCCGGTGACCGACTGTACATCAACTGCATACGTTGTTGCAGCAGCAAAAAGGAATAATCCTATTGATGAGGCAAATATTTTATTAATTACGAACATAACTATTGCCTTAAGTTAATTTTTTTTATAATACAAAAAACATCTTAGTTTTATTATAATCGAAACTATAAAAAAGTAAACATATTTATTTTATTAATGCGGAATACAGAAGTCAGAATTACAGAAGCCAGAAACTACAAAATCCTTGAATTAAAAAGAAAATGATTTAAAAATCTTTGAATTAAAAAGATTTAGATGTATTCTGACTTCTGACTTCCGTCTTCTGACTTCTATTCCCTTAGTACCAATGCTCTTCGCCAGAAGAGACTGTAAGAAGAGGATCTACAAGATTTTTCATGTCAGTATAATTTCCATGCACATACTGTCGCAAATTATATCGAAAGAGTTTAAGAGTCTGAGAGCTAGAGGCTTTTGGCCTTGGAGCTACTTCAGGAGTAACTAGAACATCGGGAAATTCCCAAAGTGGTGAAAGTGTAGATATCGGAATTTGATACTCTCCATCTAAGATTACTCCACGAAACTTTTCATTCTTAGCCGCTTCGGCAAGAGCATTTTCATCAATTAAACGACTTGATCCTATACATACTAGGATAGAATCATTTTTCATTGCATCCAACTCTTTCTCACCAAACCATTTAACATAATTTTTATCTCTTGGAAGACAAATGCTCACAATGTCTGCTTGGCCTAGAGCTGAATGTAATTGGTTCATGCCCATTGTTTTAACACAATAGGGATGAAATGCTTCTTCTTTGTCAATTCCCCACACTTTCATTCCAAAATCGGAAGCCTGCCTTGCAATCTCAGTCCCAGGTTTCCCAAGGCCTATTTGTAGAAAAATTTTATCCTTAAGTGTCCACATCGTGTGACGCCATTTGCTGTCCCAAACAAGAGGGGGTAACTGTTTGCTCTCCTTCCATTTAAAAAGATTTTTAGCATAGGCTAAAACGCCTGCCATCACATATTCCCCAATTTGAACAAGATTATCTTCCCTTGTATTTGAAACTAAAATATTTCCTTGGGTCTGGATCTCCTTCATACATAGTCTTTGAAGAGAATTTGTGGGACAATGGATCCATCTCAGCTGTTGCGCTTGAGATAGTTCAAATGGGGTCAAATGGGTGCTAAGTAAAATTTCTACTAAACTCCAATGCTCTTCTGAAATAGATTGAAAAGAGGACTCTGGATAGGACAAAAAGAGGAATTGGGGAAATTCTTTGATAAGGCGATGGACGTCAGCAAAAGACAATGTCGCTTGCAAAAGGGCGATGTTCATAGACGCTTATCCCGCATATTCTGAAGCCTGTATCGTATTATGTGGAATTTGTGATTGATTTCAAATGGTAATGGAGTTATCCTTTGCTCTAAAGTTCATGAAAATTGATCTGAAAACAGACAAGCAGCCGCTAAATTAGCGGCGACGATTTGCGTTGAAGGGGGAAAAATGTACGCTATTATTAAGGCCGGTGGTAAACAGCTTCGAGTTGAAGAAGATGACGTTGTTGACGTTGAGCTCCTCGAAGGTGAGGAAGGATCTGCAGTTTCATTTGATGTATTATTCATCGGTGATGGTTCGAACCGCCATGTAGGCAAACCAACCGTTTCCGGTTATGTTGTAGAAGGTGAAATTCTTGGGGAAGTCAAAGGCCCAAAGATCGAATCTGTAAAATATAAGCCTAGCCATAACCAATGGAAGAAATTTGGTCACCGCCAAAAATATACCAGAGTTAAAATCACCAAGATTAAGAAAGCTGCGTAAGGAGAGTTATCATGGCACATAAGAAAGGACAAGGATCGACCCGTAACGGCCGCGATTCTCACTCACAACGTCTTGGCATTAAAGTGGGCTCAGGACAACTCGTTAAGGCTGGAAGCATTCTCGTGCGTCAGCGCGGAACACAATGGACACCTTCTAGAAATGTTGGCAGAGGAAGAGATGACACATTGTTTGCTCTCGTTGATGGAGTTGTAAGCTTCCGTAAAACTGACAAAACATACGTTTCAGTACTCGCCAATAACGAATAATTCATTCATTGCGCGAAGCTGAAAAGCTTCGCGTGCAATTCTTTTAAATACAAAATATCATGTTTATCGATCGCGTCAAACTTAGCCTTGTTGCCGGAAAAGGTGGTAACGGAACTGTTGCCTGGAGAAGGGAAAAATATATTCCCAAAGGTGGCCCTTGCGGAGGAAATGGGGGGAAGGGCGGATCGATCATTATTGAATCGGATATTCAGGTTTATTCCTTAGAAGCTTTTCGCAACACACGTATATTGAAAGCGGAAAATGGAGCAGCAGGTGGTAGAAATCTTTGCCATGGAAAGAATGGGAAAGATTTAATACTAAAAGTGCCCTGTGGGACATTGGTGAAGGATGTTAATACAGGGGAAATCTTACACGATTTTACTACCGACAAAGAGCAGTGGGCAATTTGCAAAGGGGGCCGTGGAGGCAAAGGAAACGATTCTTTCAAAAGTCCAACAAACCGTGCACCGAATATAGCGACTCCTGGGAAAGCTGGAGAGTCAGCTGAAGTGGAGTTAGAGTTAAAACTGATTGCTGATGTAGGTTTGGTGGGATTTCCGAACGCAGGGAAATCGACTATTATTTCTTCCTTGGCGGATATCAGGGTAAAAATCGCCCCTTATCCATTTACCACATTGCAACCTAATATGGGATTTATCCAGGATGATGGCCAAAAGAAAGTGTTTATTGCCGATATTCCTGGAATTATTGAAGGGGCACATCTCAATAAAGGGCTTGGATTTGAGTTTTTAAGGCATATAGAACGCACTAAATTACTTGTATTTGTCTTGGATGCCTCTGGAATCGATGGACGTAGCCCAATGGACGATTTCGAAGTTTTGAGAAACGAGCTGAATCAATACAATCCAGAGCTCTTGGAAAGGCCCTTTTTAGTAGCATTGAATAAAATGGACACTGAAGATTCTCAGATTTTTGCTCCTGAATTTATTAAGGGCTATAAATTCAAAAAAGCAACGCTTATTCCTGTTTCTGCTGAAACTGGGGAAGGGATGGACAAGTTGCGTGCAGCTATTCTGAAGGCTGTAAAGAAAGCTGATTAAAATTTAATTTATCTCGTTCTACTTTTTTACTTACTATTATACTTTTCAGAGTACCAAAGAGTATAAAGAGTTATTATATTTATTTAGTTTTTTTAAAAAAAAGATAATAACAAAATGCAATTAATGCTGAATAAATTTTAATAAGAATATCATTGAGATTAAAAAATGAAAATGAGGCTGATTAACAGCCTCAGTGAGTTAGAAGGAGACCCCTAGGCCACCACCAAAAAGAAGTCCATTGAGATTAACATTGTGGGCATCTACTTTATGGCGCTTTTCAAACTTAAATTCAACCCAAGTGTAATCTACAAAGAGTTCAGCAAAAAAACATTCGTGGAAATGGTACCGTAGTCCAGACTTTACGATACCTCCAAAAGCCCATTCGGATCTGTCGCTTTTGATAAAATGATCAACATCTTTGATGTGGAGGTAGGAATAAGTTGCGCCTCCGCCTATATAAGCTTCAAAACATTGTGCGAAGAAGAAAGAATAATCTAACCCGAGGCCAATGGGAACAAGCGTAAGCCGTGTGTTGTTATGTCTGTAGGTTGACTTACCACATTTAGGAGTCCAACCCACATTGGTCCAAAGACTTATTGGGCACCAGATTTCGTAAGAAAACTCAAGCTGAAACTGTGGCCAAACATCGGAGTAGACTCTTCTTGCAAGGCTTGAGCTTGGGACAAAACCTGCAACTCGTACCTGAGCATCCCATCCTTCTGCATTGGCTTGCGATGGGATCGTAAAAGCAGAGAGAAAGGAACAGGCTGCTATTAAAAAAGTGAATATTTTGTTCATAGAAACCTCAAAATTTAAAGCTGGATGATAGCTTTTCAACCAATTTTTTGATAGGGACAAAAGGGATTCTCAAACTCTGTAGGGTTTATGAATTTGGCACAATCCAACCCCTACCGGGGTTTGGATTGTGGTAATTTTTTATGCCAAAAACATTGAAAAAGCTGCGGCCTTTGTGCAAGCTTTCTTGGTACTCTAAGTAGGGGTCGGAATCGGCAACGATTCCTCCGCCCAATTGAATGGTTGCCATATTGCCTGAAAATTCTAATGTTCGAATTGCAACATTGAAATTGAAATTCATTCCATCAAAATAGCCAATGGACCCTGTATAAATACCCCTGGGAGAATCTTCAATTTCCTCAATAATCTGCATTGCCCTCTTTTTGGGACAGCCGGTAATAGACCCCCCTGGAAAACAGTTTTTTACTACATCTACGGGATGCAAATTTGGTTTTACTTGAGACTTTATTACCGACATTAAATGGTGAACATTGGGATAGCTTTCACAATGCCATAATTTCTCAACTTTCACAGTTCCTGGCAAACTAACAGATGCAAGATCATTGCGCATTAGATCAGTGATCATTATTAATTCAGATAACTCTTTTGGGGAGTTGAGAAGCTCTTTCTTTAAATTTAAGTCTTCTTCTTGCTCTTGACTTCTGGGAGCAGTGCCCTTTATCGGAATTGTAGTAAGAACTTTGCCATCTTTTTTCAAAAATTGTTCAGGGGAACATGAAACATAAGTGCGATTTTGTAGTCTCAGATAAGCTGAAAAAGGTGCAGGATTTTCTTTAGTCAGCTTATAAAATATTTCAAAGGGATCCCACTTTCCTGCGAGGATCATCTTTTGTGAAATATTGACCTGATAAATATCTCCATCCACAATATGTTTTAACACCTTTTGAATTTTTTCAGTGTACTCCTCAAGGGTATCAAGATCTTTTATAATTTTGGCCGGAGATGAATTGTATGGAGTTGTACATTTAATTAAAGACGGCCATTGCAGGGGATCGCGAAGTTCTTTAATGTAAGGAGTGTGAGTTTCTTCCCTCTCGTAGTGTAAATCAAATTGGTCTGTGTGATGATCAAGGGTAATGACAATTGCGTACTTTTGAAAATAAGCCTCGGCCTCATAAGTAATTGCTCCAAACCACTTTCCATTCAGTGGATTAATTTGTTCCTTAAGCCCTTCCCAAGAATTTTGGCCTTTAAGAGCACTAGATTGTATAGGGAATAATGCCAAAATGGATTTATTTGAACTCGGGTACCCCTCTCCAGAATAAAGCAGGCAAGTTCCATCAAATCCGGCAAATGTTCTTGCCAGCCCTAACAACAATTCCCGATTAGATAAAGAGGGATGAAGGATGAAGGATGAAGGATGAATTTTTTTCATAAACTTCTAGACAACTCAAAAACTGGAAATTTTAATCTGTAGGTCATCCGTCATCCGTCATCCGTCATCCGTCATCCGTCATCCGTCATCCTTTCAACTCATGTTTTCTGGAAATTTCATGTTGTGATACACAGCATCTACGTCTTCAAGCTCTTCTAACCAATCAATCAAGGCCATATTGGCCTTTGCTGTTTCTGCATCAACATCAATGTATGATTTTGGGATCATTTCAATTTCAGATTCATCACATTTAATGCCTGTCTTCTGTATCGCTTCCTTTACGGAATAGAGGTTTATTGGATCTGTCGTCACATAAAACATCTCTTCTTCGACTTCAAAATCTTCAGCACCGGCATTTGTTGCAGTCATGAATAGATCATCTTCGACAGCATTTTTTCTTGAGACGCCAATCACACCTTTTCTATCGAAATTAAATGCGACTGATCCAGGTGCTGCAATTGTTCCACCTTTTTTGTTTGTCGCAATACGAATATCAGAAGAAATTCTATTTTTATTATCAGTCATAATATCGACAATAAGCCCTACGCCACCGTGGCCATAGAGTTCATAAGTGAGCTCATGGTAATCTGCCTGATCGGTGTTAGAAGCTTTTTTAATATTGCGGTCAATAATCTCATTCGGAACGTTAGCTTCTCGAGCTTTATCAAGCGCTAATCTGAGCCTTGGGTTTGATTTTGGATCCGGGCCTCCTCCGACTTTAACTGCGCTGATAATTTCTTTAGCAATCTTTGAAAATACTTTTCCTTTGGCTGCATCAGCTTTACCTTTGCGGTGCTTAATGTTAGCCCACTTACTATGACCTGCCATAAGAGTCCTTTATTAATCTATATTTGCAAAAAAATGGGTTTGGTTAGTTTTAATCCACTTTTGGGCTCTTGAAAATTCTTTGAAACCCGCTTCCTTTTCTTTGAAGGCCTTGCTATGGATTCTTGTAATCCCTTTTTCATCCACGTATGAAGGGCATACGTGATGGAGCATTTCGTGGTAAACAACAAAGTCTACAACATAATCTGGGAATACATGGCTGTCCAGCATACGATGAATTTTAATTAGCTTCATAGGCTCATGATAAAGTCCAAATGTAGCTCTAGAGCGGTTTTTTTGATTATGCCTACCAAACCAAGTGATCAAAAGGTTAAGTTTTCGGTTGAAATATTCTTGGTTGAGCCGATTGTAGATCTCCTCCAGATTGTATACATAACCATTAGAGACTAGCTTGCTTTTATCAACGAGGTTCGTATAGTCGAGTTTTTTGAGGTTGGTTTCAATAAAAGCTTTAATGGTTGGCGCGATCTGATTTTCCTTTTTCAAGAGATAGCAAGCCAAATCGTCCATGACGTTCTTTGGAGCGGTCAAAAACATCCTGTGCATGGACACTTTTGTGATATTAGGCTCCCAGCGCACGCTCAACATAGTTGAACGGTTGTCATTGAGCTTGAAGTTGAATTTTCTTCCAGTTTTTAGCTCGAGGTTTTGTTGTAAATCTCTTAATGGCATAGTGTGTCTGTTTATTAGGTTATTATGAATTCATTTATCTGAACTCAGTTCCGTTTTCTCTTTTAAATGTCGCGTTCCATAAAAATGCGCCCGACATACTCTTTAGGCTCTTTGATCCACTTATCTTGTCTTCCAAACTCTTTGAACCCAAATCTAGAATAGAGGTGGATTGCTGGATTGTCGGAATAAACTTGTAAATGGAGCAATTCAATGTGGAAGGTTTCCCTTGCTAATGCAATCAAATGATGGAGAAGGTGCGTCCCAACTCCTTGATTGCGATATTCTCCCCCAACGATGATTCCAAATTCGCACTGATGTGCCAATTTTTTATAAGGCTGCAAATAAAGAGTTGTGAGTCCGCAGGGAACACCATCTTTCACAGCGGTAAGGCTGCAACGGTATCTGTAGAACCCTATCCAACGGTTCACAGCGTCGTCGATTTCAACCTCATCAGCCATAGGAAACCAGCGTCCTACTGTTGGATCCATAAGCCACTGTTTTAAGTAAGGGGCATCCCCTTGCTCAGTGTAACGGATCTCCAAACCTGGTATTGGCTTGGCTTTAGGAAGATTTAGATCTTTTGTAGTCATGCTAACCGAACTCCTTTAAATAAGCGTTAACAAAATCGTCGAGGTCCCCGTCCATAACAGCTTGGATATTCCCGCTCTCAACTTTGGTGCGAGTATCCTTCACCAGCGTATAGGGCTGGAACACATAGTTCCTGATCTGGCTGCCCCATGCGATCTCTTTCTTTTCTCCACCCATGGCTTTAAGAGTTTTTTCACGCTCATTCACTTCCATTTCATAAAGTTTTGAACGCAGCATCTTAAAGCAAGCTTCTTTGTTTTGGGGCTGGCTACGTTGTGTTTGGCATGAGACGACGATTCCTGTGGGAATGTGTGTCAGCCTAACAGCTGAGTCCGTCTTATTAACGTGTTGGCCACCGGCTCCCGAGGCTCTGTAGGTATCAATTCTGACATCTTCCGGTCTGATTTCAACTTTAATATCATCGGTGATCTCGGGAGTAACATCGACCGATGCGAAGCTTGTGTGCCTTTTAGCATTAGCATCAAAGGGGGAGATTCTGACAAGTCTGTGAACCCCTTTTTCAGCTTTTGCATATCCGAAGGCAAATGGCCCTTCGAATTTCATGGTAATACTTTTTAATCCTGCGACGTCACCGTCGACACTATCGATGAGTTCCACTTTCCAGTTGCGCCTTGTAGCCCAGCGTTGATACATTCTGGACAGCATAAGGGCCCAATCGCAAGCTTCAGTACCACCTGCACCAGAGTTAATGCTTAAATAGCAATTCTTGTTGTCAAGTTCTCCAGCAAGCATTTTTCGAATTTCAAGATCTCCGAGCTCTTTCTCAACAAAATCCAGTTCTTTCAATAGATCATTGACAAGGGCTTCATCATTGACCTCTTCAGCTTCAGGCAGAAGGTCTTTTACATCTTGAAATCGCTTCTTAATGGCATTGTAGGGGAGTGTCCAAGCTCTTAAACTATTGCATTCAGCAATTACTTTCTGGGCGGCCTCATTGTCGTCCCAAAAGTTTTGAGCTTCCATCTCCTTTTCTAGTTCTAAGACCTTCTTTTCTTTGCTAGCGAGGTCAAAGATACCTCCACATATGCAAGAGCCGGCTATCGATATTTGAGATACGTGCTTGTGTTTCTGTATTCATCGATTTACCTTCCTCATAAATGGAAATGTGATGCGAGTCTACAACCAGGACCAAAAAAAGTCAAAGATTCTGCCGTCAAAAGATTATTTGGGCATATTCCTTGTCTTAATAGTTATAATTTTATACTTTTAAGAATATAAATTTTGAATTTTAATCCTTTGCACGAGATGGTTATGAGCTTAACATCAACGCCCTCAGTAATCTCCAAAAAAAAAGCAAAACCAGTTCAAGGTGGATCTACAGTAGGTCTCATTGATATGCAAAGAGTTGCGGCGATTATTTTAGGGGGCGGAGAGGGCGCTAGATTATTTCCACTTACATTATACCGTTGTAAGCCAGCGATTTGTTTTGGAGGCAAGCATAGGCTCATAGATATTCCTGTTTCTAACTCATTGAATTCTGGTTGTTTTAAAATTTTTATTATTACGCAATTTCTTGCTTCATCGTTACATCAGCATATCTTAAAGACTTATAGACTAGATCCTTTTACTTCTGGATTTATAGAATTACTAGCCGCCGAACAGAAGCCTTCAAAGAAATCGTGGTACGAAGGAACAGCGGATGCCGTGAGAAAAAATTTAGAGTATTTTATAGAAACGCCGGTAGATTATTTTCTGGTCCTTTCAGGCGATCAGTTGTACCACATGAATTACCAAAATATGGTGAAAGTCGCAAAAGAGACGGATGCTGATCTAGTGGTGGCTGCGACTCCTATTGATGATCATCGTGCACAAAGAATGGGGATATTAAAAGTAGATGAAAGAAACCGTGTTACAGATTTTTATGAGAAACCTCAAGATATTGCAACATTAGAGAGATTTGCTGTTCCAAGAAAGATTATGGAGCTTGAGGGGTTAAATGTAACCTCCAAGAGGAACTATTTAGGGTCCATGGGAATTTACTTATTTAAACGAGAAGTCCTTCTTAAGATGCTTGAGGAGGATGATAGGGAAGATTTTGGCAAGCATTTGATACCGAGCAAGGTTAAAAATGGGGGCGTTGTAGCTTATGTGCACAATGAGTATTGGGAAGATATTGGAACAATTGAATCGTTCTATCAAGCTAATATCGGCCTGACAAAGCGCTCTCCAGAATTTAATATTCACGATGAGCGACACACCATTTTTAGTACACCTTGCAATATATCGGGAGCAAAAATTTCTGCAAATAGAATTGAAAATACGATTGTTTGTGATGGATCTATTGTAGAGGCGAAAGAGATCAAAAATTCTATTTTAGGACATTTCACAGTAGTTAACTCTGGTACGGTCATAGAAGATTCTTATATTATGGGAAATGATTTTTATATCCCACCGATCAAGACAAGACGCTTGCCGGAAAAGTGTATGATTGGCGAAAATTGTGTGCTTCAACGCTGCATTGTGGACAAAAACGTCTATATTGGAAATGGCGTTCAGTTGGTGAACAAAAGAAATCTCGATCATTTCGACAGTGAAAAGGTTTTTATTAGAAACGGAATCATTATCGTGCCTCGTGGTGCAACCATTGAGGATGGATTTGTTTTATAGGATTTAAAAATGGCAATTTGGGCACTTGGAGATTTACATCTAGCATTAAATATTGTTGAAAAGTCTATGGAAGAGTTCGGTGAGCCGTGGCTAGGCTATGTGAAAAACATGGAGAACCACTGGTTAGCCAGTATTCAGCCAAATGACTTGGTATTAATACCTGGAGACATCTCCTGGGCAACTCGTTTAGAAGATGCTCAAGTCGATTTAGATTGGATTGGAAGATTGCCAGGAACTAAAGTGATCCTAAGAGGTAACCACGACTATTGGTGGACCTCTTTAAGTAAGATAGCAAAGATTATGCCCCCATCCATTCACGTAATTCAGAACAATACTTTTCATTGGAAGGGTGTTGGGATTGCAGGAACGCGCCTATGGGATATTCCTGGAGTCTCATTTAAAGAATTTATTGAAATGAAGAACAACCCTAAGGCCAAACATATACCTGGATCAGAAACGGATGAGGATGAGACCAAGAGACTGTATGAGAGAGAACTCAGCCGCTTAGAATTAAGCTTAAAATGTTTAAAGCCTGAAGATAAAACACGGATCGCCATGCTTCATTATCCTCCAATGGGCCCTGGAATGGAACCTACAGAGGTCACGAAATTGTTGGAAAAATATCGGATTAACATTTGCGTTTTTGGCCACCTTCATAACTTGAAAAAAGGGGTCAACCTTTTTGGTGAACTAAATGGAATTCAATATATATTAACTGCTTCTGATTATCTGGAATTTAAGCCGGTTAAAATTCTAGACTAAGTTTTTCACAGTCTCTGAGTTTTTTGAGATGTAACGATCCATCTTGTAAATCGTTAATATGAAAAGTGCTGGAATAATAATGAGTGCTGCAGGAAGGGCGTAAGGAATTATTTTTGCGTTAAAATATTTATGCGAAAGATAAAGTAAGGCTCCTGAAAGCAAAATTAATGCAGCAAACGATCCACTCCATATGGCAATTTTTGCACAATATTTAGCATTCCCATTTTTTTTTCCTTCATAAATTGATAATTGCCCTGAAGAACCCCTCACAGCTTCCATAGTTCACCTTTAATACAAAAAGATAATTGTACCAAGTGAATTTAAAAGGTTGTTAAAGAATGTGTTAAGAATTGAAAGTAAGCTCACAGCCAATATAGGTCATAATTGTGACTGTAGACAATATACAAAGCGGTAGCTTTTCACAGCTAAACAAATAAGCGGTAACCTTTCCGCATTCGCTCCGCTACCGTACTCCACGCCTACGGAAAGGCTACCACTCTCATTTGTTTAGCTGTGAAAGGCTACCGCTTTATTTATTTAGCTGCAGAAAGGCTACTGCTTATTTTGTTTAAGTTTGGAAGGTCATCACTAATAGTTATTGTCGTTAATGCGTCTCGATGAGGTTGTAGGTTTCGCCGTACATAATCGGGCGAATGTCATCTGAGCGAAGAAATTCGTACGGGAAGCCCAGATTGACTTTGCTGACTTCATTGAGCTGGGTCATTTGATCCCAAGTCAGTTCAAAATCCACACACTTCATATTGTCAACAAGCTGGTTTAAAGTCTTTGCACCAATGATCGGAATGCATACACATGGACGTTGCCTGAGCCAGCATAATGCAACTTGTGCAGGTGTCCTGCCGATTTCTTTAGCGATCTTTACAACTTCCTCAACGATCTTCTTACTGTTTTCATTAATATACCGTTCCTGCCACGACTTGTTCTTTTCGAGACGAGTGTCGCCAGTATTTGCTTTTAGGTATTTTCCAGTGAGGACTCCCATTGCAAGGGGACTCCAAGCTGTAATGGCAATGTCAAGTTGATCTGCCATAGGTAGAAATTCACTTTCAATGGTACGTTCCAGCAGACTGTACTCAAGCTGTAAGCTGACAAAATGACTAAGACCACGCAACTCAGCGATGGTTTGTCCGCGAGAAACAATCCATGCTGGAGTATCTGAAATGCCGCAATAGAGGACTTTTCCTGCTCTAACTAGGTCGTCAAAAGTTCTCATCACCTCTTCTATAGGGGTCATGTTATCCCAAGCGTGCAGATAGTAGAGATCGATGTAGTCTGTATTTAGCCGTTTAAGGCTTTTCTCAACCGCCTGGACCATATTTTTGCGATGGTTACCACTGGCATTGGGATCTTTTGGATCGGTATTGAGAGTATATTTTGTGGCGATAACAAATTTTTCCCTGTTGTCGCCGATAAATTCACCTAAAAGCTTTTCACTCGTACCATTGGTGTAAATATTGGCGGTGTCTAGAAAATTGCCTCCTTTGTCGACAAAGGCATCAAAGATCCTACGGCTATCTTCTTTGTTGCTGCCCCAGCCCCAATCTTCTCCGAAGGTCATGGTGCCGAGACAGAGCTCAGAAACACGTAATCCACTTTTACCTAGGATTTTATATTGCATAGAACCTCCTAAATAGAAGACCTCAGGATTATGATAGCATGATGGCTATTTAATGTTTGGCCAGCGGTTATGGACAGAATGGATAACCGCTAGCTATTCCTCGAACGTGGCTTTTCTAAGCCTTTTAGTGTTAGAGCGTCTCTTTTTTATGTCTCTACGTTCTGTTTTTGAGGATGATGGGACTTTTGTAGGGACCCTTCTAGGCTTGCGATAGTTAAGAAGATCTACCTTATGCCTAAGTTTTTGGAGGCAAATTAACTTATTTAGGTATTGGCTTCGCTCTTGTTGGGAAGTCACAACAATTCCTGTAGGAAGATGCCTTAAACGAACAGCAGTGTCAGTTTTATTCACATGCTGCCCGCCTTTTCCGCTTGAACGATAGGTTGTGATTTCACATTGATCTAGAAGCTTTTCATCTGATAAGGGTAAATGGATCTTAGAGCTTTCCATATTAGAGGGAGTGCAAAGGGCGCCATGGCAGAGGCACCACTTTGCACGATGGAGAAAATAAGGGGTCGTGCATTCGTTTAGAAACCACTATAGCTATGTTTTGAATGACTTTTTTATGTCTTTTATTGAGATTTTAGTCAACAAAAAGATATGTCTAGGAATATGCTTAAACGTGCCTAGGGAAAATTTCGGAATCTCCTCAATATAAGCGTGATAAAAAATGATTGTAGATTTTATAAAACATTGAATATTAATTTTTTAAAAAAAAATAAAAAAATCTTTCATTCGACAAAATAGAGAAGTATCTTGAAATTTTCCAAGAAAAAGAAAAAGCCTTAAACTCATAAGAAAGGTATAATATCTCTAATTTAGAGCAGGGTTTATGGGTGAGCACATTCTTATCTGCGGATTACCAGGAGTTGGTAAGACTGAAACCGCTAAAGCGATTGCGCAAACCTTTGTTTGGGCCTTCCTCGATACTGACGAATACATTGAAGATTTGTATGAAAAAGAGACTGGAGAAAGAACTACCAGACGAGAAATTTTTAAGCAGTTAGGCGATTACGGCTTTAGAAAAATGGAAAATCAAATCCTGGCTCAGTTGCATGCACAAGAAAAAATTGTGATTGCAATGGGGGGTGGAACAGTAACTTCAAAAGATAATAGAGGTCTCGTCAAATCTTTAGGCACTGTTATTTACTTAACAAATGACAGGAAGATTATTTTCGAAAGGTTAATGCAAAAAGGTGGCATACCTGCCTACCTAAATCCTGAATCTCCGCGTGAATCCTTTGATTTGATTGCTAATGAGCGAGAGCTCATTTACGAAGAATTAGCGGATATTAAGTTTAATACTGGCAAGTTAACTCCTCTGGAAATAGCTTCAGAAGTGACTAATTTGCTATTGAAACAAAAGAGATAGCTTTATGGCTGCTAATTCATTAGGTAATATATTTAGAATAACAACGTTCGGAGAATCCCACGGAAAGGCTATTGGCGTAGTCATCGATGGATGCCCTTCGGGTCTAGAAATAAGCGATGAAGAAATCAATGCTGAACTTGCTTTAAGAGCTCCAGGTAAAAGCCCATACACTACCCCTAGAAAAGAACCTGACCGTGGAGAAATCCTTTCAGGTATCTTTGAAGGCAAAACGACAGGGGCTCCAATTTGTATTGTCATCTACAACAAAGATCAGGACTCCTCAAAATATACCCCCATCAAAGACCTTCTCAGACCTGGACATGCAAACTATACCTACTTGGAAAAGTATGGAATTTTTGATTACAGAGGAGGTGGACGTTCCTCAGCTCGTGAAACAGCGGGTAGAGTCGCCGCCGGTGCTGTGGCCAAAAAACTCTTAAAGCACTATAACATCCGCATTGCAGCTTACATCAAACAAATCGGACCTGTGATTGCTGATATTAAATTTACAGATATTGATGCACTTCGGGAGGCTACTTACAACGACTTAGTTTTCTGTCCCGATCCGAAAGCTTCAGAAGAGATGATTAATAATCTGCAAGTGGCCATGGATGAAGGGGATTCTCTGGGGGGTGTCATTGAATTCGTTGCATTGAATGTCCCTGTAGGTTTGGGTGATCCAGTTTACGAAAAATTGGAAGCCAATCTTGCAAATGCGATGATGAGTTTGCCTGCAACAAAAGGTTTTGAGATAGGTTCAGGGTTTAAAGCTCCTTTTATGAAGGGCTCCGAGCATAATGATCAGTTTGTCTCTGAAGGTGGGCATATAGAGACCAAGACAAACTTTGCTGGAGGGACATTGGGTGGAATTTCAACTGGCATGCCGATTGTCGGGAGAGTAGCCTTTAAGCCCACATCAAGCATAAAAAAACCGCAGGAAACCCTGGATGTGGAAGGTGAGAAAAAGACCTTTGTTTTGCCAGAAGGTTCCAGGCATGACCCTTGTGTGACGATTAGGGCAGTTCCTATTGTGGAATCAATGGCAGCGATTATTTTAGCGGATGCTTTGCTTTATCAACGCTGTGTTAAGCTATAAGCTTCGAATTCAATTCACACCATCCCTGCAAAAATAAGCGGTAGCCTTTCCGCAGGCGTGGAGTGCGGAAAGGCTACCGCTTGCATTGCTTTGGCGAAGGGCTACCGTTTGCGTTGCTTTAGCAGAGGGCTACGGTTTGTGTTACTTACGATTTGTTGGTCAGGAGCTTGATGAGCTCTTTAGCGTCGGGATCACTAGATTTGAAGGGTGCTGTCGGATTTTTCTTCTCACGCTTCAGCTTAATCGCTGCAGCATTTTTTTCCTGTTCTTCTCTGTCTTGATAGTGGAAAAAATCCACGCATACATCTAACAGATCTTGAAAATCCTCTTCAACCTCTAGCTGAGGTATTGTATTCTTTAGGACCTCAATAAATTCATGCGGCTCACCGCCCTGTGCAAGAAATGCCAGAACATCGAAATTGAACTCTAAATCTTTTTCAGAAAGAGCTTCTTTGACAACTTGCCTTGTAGCTAATTTGCAAGCCTCCTCATCGGTAAAGCTTAGCAATCGCACAAGCAGAAAATCAAACCATTTGATCTCGCTCACATATTTTGCAAAGCCTTCAATAAGCTCTGCTGCATAAGTGAAATTCTTTTCATCAATTTGCTCAGATGTGTAATCATACAAGAAACTTTCTACATCATTCGCACAAGCATGGACAACTGCATCAAAAACATCCGCAGGCTCTGCACCTTCATCTACGTTCTCATCTAAAATCACCTGCAAATTTGCGAGCATATCAGGGATAACTTCTGCTTGCAGGACTTGACCTTGGTCGTACGCGAAGATCTGATGATCAAGTTCATCACAGAAAATAGTGAAAGATTGCTTTTCAGGAAGAAGTCTTCTCCACAATTCGAAAACGAGAAGATAAACTTCATCTTGTTCTTCAGGTGGGAGCTGTGATTCGTCCAGAAAGTAATCGGAAAGTTCTTCCGGAGAGTCTAAATCTTGTGCAGCATCAATAAAAGTATTTCTTGTTTGGGGTATCCCTTTTGCCTTTAAGCGGGAAAACAAGGTATCAAGCGTAAGCGCGCGGTAGTCTTCAATTTGCCAAGGTTCGGCAACTAGTTGAGGATCATTATATGAATTCATGCGCAATGCATTATAAAGCGCACGTCGTTCAAGCTGCATAATTAGACTTTGCTTTTTAGATTATTTTTATCTAAATATCTTTATTTGTAAAGCTCTTATGGACGGACACAGTGGACAAAGTGAACTTAATGGACGAAGTGGACCGATTAAAATGATTGTTTTGCCCGTCCACTGCGTCCACTAAGTCCACTGTGTCCGTCCATAAGGAGTACGCAAGTCGGCATATATTTTATATTATTCGCAGACTTTCCATGGGAACAAAACCTATTGCTCCCTGCGGCAAAAGGATTTTAATCCAATTACCGTCCGGCATAATTTGTAAAATTTCAACTTTAACTCCGGCAGGAAGGGGATCATTTTGTACTTGGCTGAACTGTGTCCCTGCATCTCTATAAACAGGTGTTGCCTTGACCACTACAGCATTTAATGGTGCAATATATTTCTGATAAGTAAGGGCAGCCCCTAAAAAGAGCAAAATTCCGCAAAACAAAACCATTAGTGGTTTCAAAAATCTTTTTGGGTACCAAATCATAAAGGTAGCTAGAGCAAAAACTATAAAAGTTATTAATGCAAAAAGTTGTATTGCTTCTGGAATAGAGAGATAAGTCCTTACAAGGAAGATTTTTTCCCAAATAGTGGGTGCTGGGGGCCGAGGCTGCTGTAATTTATCTAATGTTAAACCCAAATTAAATAAAGGTTTGTCTTCCCTAGGCATTAGGCGTTGTGCCTTGTAATAATATAAAGCCGCCCAAGGATACTGTTCTAATTGATAGTAAGCATTTCCCAGGTTGAAGAAGAGCTTTCCACTTCCATTTTCCGGGTAGTAGTGCTTTTCAAGTTTTTGATAAGAGCTTAAAGCTTGATTAAAGTTATCTTTTCTTTCAGCTATTGTTGTTCCACGCTCACCATCGTTATAACTAATCTGTGCGGTCTGCAACATTTCTGGAGATTCCCAAGGACACCAATAATAGGAATAAAACCAGCTGCCAACTAACAAAGCCAAGATTGTGAGAAGAATAGCCCAGGCTTGCCTCATGAGGTTTCTCCTTTATTTTCCATGATATCCTGTGCCTTTTGAAGAATATCCTTAAGTGGCAAATCATTTTTACCTGTAAATCGCTTCTCTTGTATTCCCATTAAAAATTGTCGAACTTTATTTGCATTTCCAGTTTGAGGTAATTCTTCGGGAGAAACGGTTTCATCAGTAATTTCCCCATTTTCCTTTAGCCAAAGGATTAAGGTCGTGTTAATCAATGGGAAAAAGACTGTAGAATTGTTAAGGTTTTTTTCAGCCTCTTCAAAATAATCAGAACTAGTCTTCCTTTTCACTTGCATTCTTCTTCGGATCAATGCATCTCGCAATGCTGTCTGCATCAATAGTAAAGCTGCTCCAATAGGAATCAAACCGAAAATATTCCATGTTCCAAACCAAAGGTTATGCAGGTCTGAACAATTCAATGGGTAGATCGTTTGAATTTCTATAGGTCGCGTGGGAATCGGTTCAGCAGGTTTTTCTTCTTCTATTGGCTTGACAGGACTTTCAGCTGGCACTTCTTCAGTTTTCTTTCCTGAGAGTACTTTAAGTGGAATAGGCTCGCTTTTTAGAATTTCATATTTCGATGTATCAGGATTGAAATAAGCATATTCGATGGGCGGAATCTCTTTAATCTCTGTTGAAAGTGGCCAAAGGTCGAAAATAAAAGTTTTTGTTTTACCTTTGATAACGCTTTGTGGGGGAAGGTCGCTTGCTTTGAACATTCCACTGAAGCCTGGTTGACAACAGACATCTGGTGGTAAAACATTTTCTAATAGGGTGTTTCCAGTTAAATCAACGGTAAGAGTAATTTTATCTCCTACATTAACTGTAGATGGGGATGTTAATTTTACATCCATTGCAAGGGGGCCAATCGCACCTTTGAAGGATGCAGGCTTTATTTCCGCAGGGAAAGGCAATACTTCTACCGTAACAGGCGGGGCTTTTGAATGAATTGGAGGATTTACATAGACTTTTCTTCCTCCAGGAGTTTCCTGGTAAGCAAGGCCTTCAACGTAAGAAGGTCCATATGTAAATGTTCCCGGCTGTAGCCCTTCTACAAGTTGACTGATGAGCAAGACACTTAGCTCTCCTGACTGTTCTTCTTTGGTGTCAATGTCTCCAATTTTTCTTAATCCATCTGGTTTTAAAAGGGGAAGAACTTCCTCACGTAAGTCGATATGACCTGTGTAAGTAGCTTTATAAGTAAGTCGAGTACGTTGACCCGGATAGATTTTACTTTCGCCATCAACAAAAGCTTCAAGTTTAATAGAAGCTGCTTGATTAGTATTTGCAACTGGTTGTGGTGCAGTAGCTGTGCCGTAAACTGATTGTGAAGAAGGTGATGGTGTGTACTGCGTTCCACCATTGCCTTGGACCTCATAAGAGGTCATGGGGGACTTGTAAGCTGTTCCTCCAACATTCGCAGAGATTGCTGGCAGCACATAAAGACCTTTTGGCATTCCTTTCGATTCAAATCGGTAGATCGAAAGAACATTGTTGCCCACAAGCTTAACTTCTCTAACAAATTCTACACTAAGAGGATCTTTGCCAAGTTTAAACGAAGCGTTGTCGATAGTCGCATTGGATTCGTGAGTAATGGAGATTGTTCCGCGAACAGGTTGATTAACCCCAATGGGCCCTTGATTTATATCGACAGCAACTTTTACATCTTGTGCATATACTGCTGAGCAGAAAAGTAAAAATAAAAATAGGGGTCTAAGCACTACCATGGAAGACCTTCCGTTTTAATCGCTTGTTGGTTGCCCCGTGGTTTTGCTTCAAGGTCCATCTCTTGTAGGTGGTTGAGAATACTCTCAACAGATTCTTTATTTTGTTCCTGTTGTTGTTCCTGATTTTCTTCTGGTTTAGGTATCTTTTCTTGAGGTCCTTCAGTTTGTTTTGGAACTTCAGCTGCATTGGGTGGATTAAGTAAAAAGGATAAAGCTTGCTCCCAATAGGTTGCCGAAGTTTCCTCTTTGTTCGTTGAAAATTGCAAATTTTCCTTTTCTAGTCCTTCAAGTGCTAAATAAGAATCCATAAGGCCTTGATCAAATAGAGGAAGAACGCTGTCCCAAGGACTTAAAGAAATTCTTTTGTCAGGGTTACCAATGGGGGAAGGTTGGTGGAAAAGATCTGATTGCGCTTCATATACAACTGAGTAAAATTGAGTTGCCATTTCGTTAATACTTCTTTGCCCAAGAAGTGCTGCTTTAAGAAATTGATTTGGTAGGTTATTTAATGCACTCATCTGGATACCAAGATGTTGTAACTCACGTTGGTGATATATTAAATCCTTCAAAAGTCTTTCTGGACTACTTGTATCAGATTCTTGCCAAACAGCGTTAGAATTCTCTAATGCAAGTGCTAAAAGGGCATCTGCCAAGATCGGTTGATCTGTTTTCCAAGCATATATTGCTCCCTGCAGAAACGCAAGAGTAGGAATCATGGAATGTCGATGTTTGGGAGTAGGAATTTTTGCTCGTAGTTCGATTAATGCTGATTTAATATTCTCAATATTAAGGTTTATCGGACAGTTTTCATAGCCTTCTCGCTTTGCTTGTCGGCAACTATACAGTTCAGCTTCCTGTAGATCATATTCAGCACTTCGGATCCAATCCAATCCTTGTCCTGGATCAAAATCAGCCTGGGTCATTAAGTCTTGAACTTGCCATAGCCGCGTGATGGCTAGATTTATTTTTGCATATTCTGCAACTAAGGGATTGTCATGTGTGCTTTGTACAGATTGCTGCAAATATTTTAGAGCATTTGGAAAATCTCCTACTGAGAGATAGGTTGTTCCCAAATCATAAAGCGCAATAGAACGTTGCTCAGGGGATAAAGGAGTATCTAAAATTTGCTGATAAAATTTTAAAGTCAAATTATAGATTCCAGCATCATAGGCATTCCGTGCAACAGTTTCATCTGGGTCCATTTGTCCCCATGTATATGCAGTAGTTAAAATGCAAAGAATGAAGAATTTTTTATTCACCAACTTCCCCCCTTCTTCGGGAAGTTTCAGGCCACAGTAACCCCAAACCTAAAAAGAATAAGCTGATTCCTAAAGGGATTTGGAAATATAAGTCATAAACCATACTTGATTCAGCTGACTCAGCTGATTCAGATTCGATCACAGTTGAGGGAGAGTAAGGGGTTAGCAAAATTTCTCGCGAAAGATCTTGTGCTAACGATAGTGGAGTGAAATTGTTAGCTAGATAAAACTTTCCTTTCCCTTCTTTGGCTATATCCTGCATGAGTTTTTCATCTAAAGACGAACGAACAGGATGTCCTTGGTATGCAAAATCTGGAATGTTTCCACCTTGAGTGGTTCCCGTGCCAATCGTGTAAACACGAAAATGGACACCAGGAACCTGAGAAAGAACACTGGTGATCTCCTCTCTCAACTTTTGTTTTTCAGTTCCTTGTGCAAGTTCCAAGTTATTGTCACCACCATCTGAAATGAGAATGACAGAATACTGCATATCTGAAGGATTGCTTAAAAAACGTTCTTTTAACGTTTGTAAAGCCTTGAGGAGGTTACTACCCGCTTCATCGCCTTCGTTAACTCTTATTGACTTGATCATCAATCTTGTGAAAAGCTGGTCTGGAGTAGGCGGTGAAAGCTGAGTGAAATTAGAAGTAAAAGCGAAAACCCCTGCATTGACAGATCCCATTTGCTCTAAAATTGCTTGAGAGATTTCTTTGGCATCGTCAAAACGTGAAATTCCAAGTCTAGTATCTTTGACTTGCATAGATTCAGATGCATCGATCAAAAATAGCAAAGTCCGCGGAGGATGTGTGCCTTTTGTTACAATCATTTCGCTTTCTGTATGGATATAGCGCGAATGGGCCTTAGGTTCCATCAACGCAAAGCAACCAAAAATCCAAGCTAAAACAAGCGATCCATACTTTATCCATGTCATCGCTTTTGAGCGAGGTTCGACAATATATTGAAGAAGATTCGGTTTGAAAAATCTTTGAAACATCGATTCGCGATATCGATTTAGTAAATAGAAAAGTAGTATCCACACTATTGCTGCTAGAATAAAATAGGCTGCTTCAGGAAAGTTATAATCGACATCGCGTGATATCAAGGCACCCTCCTTAAACTTATCGTTTGTAAAAGGATTGAGAGTGCCATAAGAATTAATCCTGCCCCAATAAAATAGGGATATAGCGATAAAGTCCTTATAGGATGCAGTGATCGCTTTTTGGATGAAAAGTCAGGCAGCGAGCTTTTTTCAAGTAGATTGATCTCAGAGTAAATGCTTTGCAGTGATTGACCTTCACTAACAATATAGAATTTGCCTCCAGTATTTTCGGCAATCCTTCTCATTTGATTTCGATGGGGCTGAAATTGCTCTGTATTAAGGCTAGGGTCAACATTGATTATATAGAGTTTTACTCCCTGGGATTTAGCGAAAGCTGCCGCTTCCTCTACTTCCATACTACGGTAGCGCCGTCCCCGGTCTAACGGGTTAACATCCTGAAATCCATCTGTGACCAATACCATGATCGCGCTTTGGATTTTGTATGGAGGTTTTCCACTTTTCGCAAGTTCCTCTGCAAAGTGTTTAGTCGCAGAGATTATACTAGCAGTTTTATAGATAGCATAACCTATTGCAGTCCCTTGTGAATCCTCATCGTTAGAAATTTTAAGTTTGTCTAATTCTGATAAAATCGCTTTGTGATCTAATGTCAATGGCACCAATACATCTGCTCCACGTGCAAATGAGACTAAGCCTACAAGATCATTAGGTCTTCCAGTTAACCCTGATTTAGGATCACCCGCAACAAATTTTTTCGAAACTCTTTTTAAAATATCAATTTTCGGAACCCTAATAGGGCGTCCGTCTGGTCCATAGTCCAACACTGGTTCTTGCATTGAGCCTGATCTATCAGTAATGATGTAGATGGCAATTCCTTCTTTAGGTGTTTGGGGAGGAGTAAATGGATCACTACCAGGAGGTTTTTCCCAATGGGGATCTAAAAAAGCGATAGCAAAGAGACCTAAGGATCCTAAGAGAAGCCATTGCGGTAGATTGTAAAGCCTCTCCTTTAAGTTTGGAGAGGTCGTCTGCATATCAGCTAGTTGAGAGTAATTTAAGAAAGGAGGCGAAAAGCTTGAAGTCCATTTTGCCAGAACATAAAAGCCTGCTCCAAGAAGTGCTAGAATGGCTAATGCTGACCAATCCAGAAGCATTAAGTATCGACCCCCCACAGATTAAGAAGGCGGTCAAGATCGTCTAAATTGTAATAATCCACCGTAATTTTGCCTGATTTCCCTTTTCCATGAATGATCACTTTAGTACCAAGTCGTTCTTGTATTTTTGATGCCAAATGATCCAGATAAAAATCTCTCTCTGCATAAACTAGGGAGCGTTTTTTATCTTTTTCTTCAATCCTTCTTGCTGTTTCTTCAGCTTGACGTACTGTTAAGTCATCGCGGAGGATCAATTCGTAGATTAAAATTTGTTTTTCTACACTTTCTGCTGAAAGAATAGCTTTGGCATGGCCCATGGAGATTTTTCCACTGCTGATGGTGTCTTGGATCCTTTGTGGAAGGGTAAGCAAGCGTAAATAGTTTGCAATAGTCGATCTTTTTTTTCCGACACGGCGTCCCAATTCCTCTTGGTTCCATCCAAATTCTGTCATAAGCTCCTTGAGGGCTTTTGCGACTTCTAATGGGTTAAGATCGACTCGTTGGATATTTTCAATTAGCGCAGCTTGGGCCGAGTGAGATATTTCGGCAGAGCGAATAAGTACAGGAATTGTTTTAAAACCAGCCATCTGTGAGGCCCTAAGCCTTCTTTCCCCCGCGACGAGCTCGTAACTACCGTCCTCTAAGGGTCTTACGATGGGTGGGTGAATAAGTCCTACACTTTTAATCGAGGCAGCTAAATCTTCCAGCTCCTCAGGATTAAAAAATTTTCTAGGTTGATGGGGGTTAGTTCGTACAGACTCAATAGGGATTTCCCTGATCTCTTCCTGAGGAGGTATATAGATATTCAATTCATTCATAACGGTTGTTCTTTATTAAAAAACTCAGAATGTTTTAGCATATTTTTTCGTAATCTACCACAACGGAAGAGTGCAGCAATATGAAAAAAGATCAACCATCCCAATCTTTACCCGAACTTGATGTTTTGGAAGAGAACCATGTTCTTAACTGGCTGCAAAAAAACGGCCAAAATGTCGCTTATTTTTTTGCAGGTTTGATCGGTGCAGTTATCCTTGGCTATTGGTTTTTCTCACATCGTACAGCTACCATTGAAAAGGAATACTATATCGCTGAAAATGCTATTGTCAAGATGCAATTGCCGCAAGTAACTGAACAAGACAAAGTTGCATCAAAGCAAGCGTATGAAAAACTAAGTCAGATCGTCAATGCGAACACCGATTTACAAGCGAAATATGATGGCATAATTGCAGAGACATTACTACAACAAGGCAATGTTCAAGAGGCGTTGCCATACGCTAATAGAAGTTTAGAAAGGGTAAAAGTAGACAATCTTCCTTTCTACCAGGATTTTGCACGTAATGCATTGTTGATTGCGCAAGGTCAGTATGATCAAGCTCTTAAGCAGTCATTACAGTTACAAGCACAAATGCAAGTTCAAGCAAAAGAGACTGACGATCAAAATCTTCCTCGAACTTTTGGCGATTCACTTTATGCAATGAATTTGATTAGGATCGCGATGCTTCAACAGCAGGCTGGTTTAAAAGCGGATGAGTTAAAAACTTGGGATCAGCTCAACCAAGCACTGAATGGTAAGAGCAATATTATTAAAGACTTAAATGCACTGAATTCTGTGATTTCTCATATGGACGACACTGGAGTTTCTTTGTCCAACTACATTGATTCAAGGAAGTTAAAGCAATAAGCAGAGTTTGAAGATTATTGAAATATTTTTTTATTAGTGTTAAATGTAAATTAATATCTGCGTTTTTTGCAGATATGTTCATATAGAATTTTCTATATGAACGTGTGTTTTTACCCGAAAACAGTGGGACGCTGGAGCAAGAAAGGAGGTGACGTCAGTCTAGCATGCTCGAAACCACAACCTTTGGGATTATTTTGGAAAAATGAGAATAAAGTTCGCAATATCCACCTTGGGATTTGCGATTCGAGAAGTAACAAGGAGTAGCGGCGTGTAAGCGCTGTAACTCTATAGCCGCCATGGATTTCTATGGCGGATGGAGAACGTACCGTGAGTCCAAAAGAATGCTCACTGGCTTACGACGAACAACAACAGAGCACTTATGAAACAGATTCTTCGCTCGCCTATTCAAAATGGAACGTTGTTGATCGGTCTAAGCATGCCCTTGAAAAGATCGCTTTTCTGTCAGATTATACAACCCAAGAGGTGGTAAAAATAACAGGAACGATTACAGTTTCTTTCTAATTAAGGAAGAATAAACGAATGAAGCGGCGGATGAATAATCCGCCGCTTTTTTTTATATGGAGTGGACAATATGGACAGTATGGACAATAGGGACGTTACTTTCTTGTCCATTTAGTCCATATTGTCCATACTGTCCATATTGTCCAAATGAGGTCACTATGAACAACCTAGAAAAATTTATAAAGAAACAAACCGAAGTTCACGAAAAGCTTGAAACAGCGGGGAGCTATGCCTGGTGGAACCTTGCAACGACAGGCGATGAAAGATATGCCAAAGAATTGCAAGACTCAAAGACAGCACTTCGAACCCACTACTCCTCAAAAGCAGATTATGAAACACTTAAGTCTTTTAATCACTCCACTGATCCCACTGTCTTGCGTCAGGTAGAAATTTTAAAACACTCATTTCAAGAAAACCAAATTTCAAAAGAGAAAATCGAAGAAATCGTTAAGCTAGAAACAGATATTGAAGAAATATACACCAATTTTCGTCCTGTAGTTAAGGGGGAACAACTTTCCAATAACGATTTGAAGCAAATCCTCGTCAAAAATACAGATTCCAAAGAACGTCAAGAAGCATGGGAAGCCTCTAAAAAAATTGGGGAAGAGGTCGAATCAAAAGTTTTAGAATTAATCAAATTACGTAACGAAGCAGCGATCTCAGCAGGATTTAAAGATTTTTATTCTATGAATTTAGAGCTGCAAGAGCTGAATCAAGACGAGCTTTTCGCGGTTTTAAAAGATTTGGAAAATGTGACTCAACCTTATTGGGACAAGTATAAAAGAGAATTAGATGAAAATTTGGCCAAAAAATTTGGGATCAACGTCAATGATTTAATGCCGTGGCATTACCAAGATCCATTTTTTCAAGAAGCCCCAAGTCAAGATCTAGACCTGAATCCTTATTATACTAATAAGAACCTTGAGGATATTTCTCATCGATTTTATGCCTCTATCGGTTTGCCTGCAGAAGATATTATCCGAAGATCGGATCTTTATGAACGCGAAAAGAAAAATCAGCATGCTTTCTGTTCATGTCTGGATCGTAAGCAAGATGTAAGGATGCTTTGTAACCTTCGCGACAATGAATACTGGATGGGGACGTTGCTGCACGAACTTGGACATGGCGTGTATGACAAGTACATTGATCAAACGTTACCTTATTTTTTAAGATCGTATGCTCATACAAGCTCTACAGAAGCAATTGCGATGTTATTTGGACGTTTAAGCAGAGATGGAGATTTCTTACATAAGTATTGCGGAGTGGCCAAGCAAGATGCTGAGAGTATAGATTTAAAAGCCAAAAAATCGACAGCCGCTACGTTGTTGGTATTTGCAAGGTGGGTATTGGTCATGACCCATTTTGAAAAGGATATGTATCAAAAACCAGGCATTGATTTAAATGCTCATTGGTGGAGTTTAGTAGAGAAATTTCAAAGCATAAGGCATGTTCAAGGAAGAAGCAAACCTGATTGGGCATCGAAGTTGCATTTGGCATGTGCACCTGTCTACTACCAAAACTACATTCTGGGAGAAATGACAGCGAGCCAGCTCAAACATAGTATTTTGCAGAAAGTCCCTCAGAAGGAATACCTTCATTCTTCTGAAGTGGGAAAGTGGCTCAAAGAAAAGCTATTCAGCCAAGGAGCCAAACGTCCTTGGAATGAAGCCCTAAAATATGCCACAGGCGAATACCTTAACCCAACCTACTTCGCCCAAGACCTCAAAGTCCTAACATAATTTAACAGGATAGGCAGGATGGGCAGGATAGGAGGCAGGATAAATATCCACTCTTCTTATTTCAAAACCTTTTGAAATAAGAAGAGTGGATATTTATCCTGCCTCCTATCCTGCCCATCCTGCCTATCCTGTTTTGTTCTCTTGTTTTTATTTTTTTGTTTATCTTGTATGCAATGGGTAAGAATGAACATATCTTGTTAGAAGAATGTCTGAGATCTCTCGCTGCCCCTTAATGCCTACCTGAGCTATTTTCCTGACATCAAGAAAATTGTCCAAAACTATATGTTGAGCATTCTTACATGCAATTTTTGCTTTATCAATGACAAGTGTGAAATTTTCCCATTTTGCATAACCCAGGATTGTTTGAAGTTCACGAGCTCTCCAATAGTAAATACCATTTCAAGTATCTTGGATTCATCAAGTTTTGAAATAAGTGATTGAGAATTTTTGTATTGCATACAAACCTCAAATAAAAAGTTGAACGTTAAACATATCTTGGATGCACTTAAATTCATAGAAATGTTGCTATTTATCTGGTATGTTAGGTTTATGAATATACAGTTAGAAAGCCTTAACAGTGAGATTGTGATTGATGAGCTGGGTAAGCTTCATGCTGCCATCAAAAACCTGCACGGAAATTACACTCAAGCTTTCATTATTACTGACGATAGGGTAGCACCGCTTTGGCATAAACAAGTTCAAAATGAGATTGAAAAAAGCAGTCTAAAAACACACTCCCATATTATTCCAGCAGGTGAAACCTCAAAAGTTTTGCTCCATGCTAACATTTGCTGGGAAGAGATGCATTCACAAGGCTTCGACCGTCGTTCCCTTGTCGTTGGCCTTGGAGGTGGTGTGATCACTGACCTTGCTGGCTTTGTCGCTGGCACATACATGAGAGGTGTCGATCTCATCCAAATCCCTACAACACTCATGGGAATGGTCGACGCAGCGATCGGTGGAAAAACTGCTGTCAACCTATCTACAGGTAAAAATATCGTTGGCGTTCTTCATCAGGCTCGAATTATTTATATTGACCCAGCATTCTTAAAAACTCTTCCTCAAAAGGAATTTAAATCAGGCCTAGCGGAGGTAATCAAGTACGGCGTTATTTGGGATAAAAACTTATTTCAATTTCTCGAAAAATCAATGCATGATGTATTGGACCTCAAGGCAAACGCAATCACGAAAATATTAACAACATCCGCTACGATTAAAGCAGAAATTGTTAAGCAAGATCCATCAGAGCAAAATCTAAGAGCAATCCTTAACTTTGGGCACACTTTCGCTCATGCTTTAGAAACACTTACTCAATATAACACCTATCTTCACGGAGAAGCTGTAGCGATTGGGATGTCCTGCGCAGCAACATTAAGTCATTCCATGCAACTTTGTTCGAGTGAAGTCGTGAAAAGAATCGATGATCTCTGCCAAAAGGCACGGTTAAATACACGATTACCGGAAAATCTTTCTCTCGAGAAAATAGTGGAATTAATGAGTTTCGACAAAAAATCAATTCAAGGTCGGTTGAATCTTATCCTTGTACAAGAAATAGGGAAAGTCACTAAAGTAAATGACGTTGATCCCAAAATTGTACTTCTAGGACTGAGAACTAAAATTCATACTGACCAAAATGCCTAACGATATTGAATCCCTTGCTATTCTTTCTTCCTTGCCTCAATTTGGCCCTATCAAAGTTAAATCTTTAGTTGAATATTTTGGTTCCCCTTCTATAGCACTAGAAGCTAATTTTGAGGATTTTAAGAATCTTCCAGGCTTTACTTTACGCCATTCCTCTCATTGGGGATTTTGGAAAAAAGATGAATCCTGGAAAAAAAATTTAGAGGCCCTAAACCAACTTAATGCAAAAATCATTCCTTATACTAGTCCTGAATTTCCAAAAAGATTGCTTGAAATCCCTGATCATCCAGTTCTTATATATATAATGGGTGAACTGAAGTCCCAAGACCTTAGGTCCATTGCTGTCATCGGGACTCGACAGGCAGGAATCTACGGAATGGAAATGGCAGAGAAATTTTCTCAAGAACTTGCATCTTCGGGAGTTACAGTAGTTAGTGGCCTAGCGAGGGGGATAGATACGGCTGCTCATCATGGGGCATTAAAAGGTGGAAGAACGATAGCTGTAATTGGGTCTGGATTAGCAAATATTTATCCTCATGAAAATCAAGCGCTTGCATACTCAATTGCCGAAAAAGGGGCATTAATTAGCGAATTTCCAATGTTAACTCCTCCTGACAAGCAAAATTTTCCACAGAGAAACCGTATAGTAGCCGCAATGACCATGGGAACCTTATTAATTGAGGCTCCAGAACGAAGCGGTGCGATCCTAACTATGGAAAGGGCAAGAAGTTACGGACGTCCCTGTTTTGCCATTCCTGGTCGCCTTGACTCAGAGAATTTTAAAGGAAATCATGCTTGGATAAAGAACGGATATGCTAAACTAGTTATTGATAGTAAAGACGTTCTTTCTCAATACGACGATCTCTTTAGTTTTACTCCAACTAGCCCTAAAAGAGCGATTTCCCAGGTAAATTTGACCTCGGAAGAGCTAAATTTAATGAATATCCTACCTAATGAAGAGCTATCGATCGAAGAAATCATTGGCATAACAAAGCTATCTGTGATGAAATTGAATGTTCTGTTAATGAGTTTAGTTATAAAGAAGGTAATCAAAGAGTACCCCGGCAAGGTTTATAAAAAGGTACTCGCAACATAGCAGTATGTCTGCTTAGGAAAACACATGACAAAGTCTAAGTCATTGATCATTGTAGAGTCACCAGCGAAAATTAAAACTCTCAAAAAATTTCTTGGGAGCGAATATTTATTGGAATCTTCTGTCGGGCATATTCGTGATCTTCCCACAAAGGAATTTGGGATCGATGTAGAAAATGACTTTGAACCTAAGTATGTTACAATGCCGGACAAAGAACAGGTCATTTCTAAGCTTAAGAAAGCAGCCGCCGAAGTAGAAACAGTTTATCTATCTCCTGACCCAGACCGTGAAGGGGAAGCGATCGCATGGCATATCAGCAAAATCTTGCCGGCTAAAACAAGGATTAAAAGGGTTTCATTTAACTCGATTACAAAAGATGCGGTCCTCCGAGCACTGAAAGATCCTAGAGAAATTGACTTACCTTTAGTCAATGCCCAACAGGCAAGACGTTTATTGGACAGGATCGTAGGATATAAAATTTCTCCCTTAGTCAATCGACGAATTCAAGGGGGAAGAGACAGCAACCTTTCTGCTGGGAGAGTTCAGTCTGTTGCTCTGAAAATGGTTGTTGATCGCGAAAAAGAAATTATGGCTTTTGTTCCGGTTGAATACTGGAACCTAGGTGCCCGTTTCCAAGCTCCGCCTGATGAAAAGACGTTTGGTGCTTATTTGTATTCTGTCGATGGTCGTAGAGTTGAAAAAGAACAAGTTGAGGGTAAGAACTTTTACCTTATCCCTAATAAAGAGACAGCTGATCAACTCTTGGCCAGGCTGAAAAAAGGACCTTATAAAGTTCTAACTGTCGAAAAGAAAGAGAAGAAGAGATACCCTGTTCCACCTTTTATCACTTCGACATTGCAACAGGAAGCAAGCCGCCATTTTGGTTTCTCTTCTGCCAAAACAATGTCGATTGCCCAAGGACTTTATGAAGGTGTCGATTTAGGTAATGAAGGTGCTGAAGGTTTGATCACCTATATGCGTACAGACTCTGTAAGGATTGCACCAGAAGCTATTAAAGATGCTCGCGACTACATTGTTGAAAGATATGGAAGGGATTTTCTACCTGAAGAGCCAAAAGTCTATTCTAGTAAAAAAACAGCGCAGGATGCCCACGAAGCAATAAGACCAACGCACCTTCGACATACTCCAGAAAGTATTCAAAAACATCTTACCCGTGAACAATTCATGTTGTATCAGTTGGTGTGGAGACGCTTCATGGCTTCACAAATGATGCCAGCTGTTTACGACACAGTAACTGCTGACATTAGTGGCGGAGAAGACATTGTCTTACGTGCAACTGGATCCATCATTAAGTTCCAAGGGTTCCTCGTTGTTTATGAAGAAAAACAAGATGATGATGATAATAGCGATGAAAATAGAATGCTACCTCCATTGGAAGAGAATCAACTATTAAAGCTAATTGATTTGACTTCAGAGCAAGCCTTTACAAGACCTCCTCCAAGATTTACAGAAGCTTCTTTGGTTAAAGAATTGGAAAAATCGGGAATTGGCCGTCCATCTACATATGCGACGATTATGAATAAGATCCAAAGCCGAGAATACACTGTCAAAGAAAGTGGAAGATTGAAACCTACAGAGTTGGGGACGGTTGTTGTTGCTTTGCTTGAGAATAATTTCCAACAGATCATGAATATCGGCTTTACTGCAGAGATGGAAGACAATCTTGAGTTGATAGCCGAGAATAAAAAAGATTGGAAAGCACTCTTAAAAGAATTTTGGAAAGACTTTTCACCGACTGTGGACCTTGCTGAGAAAGAGGCGTTTGTTCCAAAAGTAATGACCGATATCGACTGTCCGAAATGCGGTGCCAAACTTCAGAAAATTTGGTTTAAATCGAAATATTTCTATGGTTGCTCACGCTATCCTGAATGCGATTATTCAGCGCAATCTGAAGAGATCAATTTCAATAAAGATGACTATGCAGAAGATTTTAATTGGGAACAAAAATGTCCCAATTGTGGATCGGATATGAAAGTGCGCCATGGACGTTTTGGAGCATTTCTAGGTTGCACACGCTATCCAGACTGCAAAGGAATTGTGAATATTCCTAAAAAAGGCGAGAAGCCCACCGGACCGCTTGGTGATACAGATGCTGCTTGCCCAGCAATAGGTTGCGAAGGGCACATGGTTGCGCGACGTTCACGTTTTGGTAAAACATTTTATTCCTGTTCCACATTCCCAAATTGTGACGTCATTGTCAATGATCTAGACCAGCTGGAAAGCAAGTATCCTGATCATCCTAAAACACCCTATGAGAAGAAGCCTAAACGTGGTGCAAAAGGTGCGAAAAGGGAACCTGCTAAAAAGGCTACAAAGTCGACAAAGACTACTGCCAAGACTACTAAGACTAAGAAAGCCACTGAAGCGAAACCTACAAAGGAAAAAGTTTCTAGAGTGCAGCCAACGATGAAGGCAACTTCTGAGTTAGCAGCTGTGATTGGAGTCGAAGAAGTTTCCCGTGGTGATGCGACAAAGAAAATTTGGGATTACATCAAAGCTCACAATTTGCAAGACAGTGCAAACAAGCGTTTGATTAAGCCTGACGCTAAGTTGGCAAAAGTTTTAGGGACAACTGAGCCTGTTGACATGTTCAAGCTTGCAGGTCTTCTCGGCAAACACCTCAAGAAATAATTGACCCCCGCGAAGCGCCTGGAATGCGGTGGCGAAACGAAGTGGAGCTACCGCCTTTGCCCTGACCGCAGAAAAAAGTTAACAGATTACATGACATTAATTGACTATTTAGGATCCAAACATTGCATGCGGTCAGGGCAAAGGCGGTAGCTCCACTTCGTTTCGCCACCGCATTCCAGGCGCTTCGCGGGGGCACGGAGTTGAGGACTCCGTGGAAAAATCTTGTTTAATAAACCTTTCTTTTTTTTGCCTTTAATTTAAATTATTGAACCGTTATAATTTGCGATAATTAATATTATACTAGGTAATTAAGATGGAGCCAATAATTGGATCAGGTAAACCACCCTTAGAAATTGCTAAAAATAAAGAACGTTACGATGGTCTTAAAAAAAATAGTGAAAAAGCCTACTACTGCAATATCGCTAAAACAGCTCTAGCTATTCTGGGTGGATTAACAGTTACTGGTCTTTGCGCAACACTTTCCATTAAATTAATCACCGGAAAATCGATTACAACTCAATTTGTTGGGCTAGGTTCCTTGATAATTACAGTTCCGATCGGAGTTTCAGTACCTATTGTTATTGGAGTAAAAGTTGCTAAACGCAAAGATTGGACTCGATATCACGATGAAAAGGTTGCGCATCAGAAGTGCATTGAGATGCTAACCTGCAGTCTTGAAAATTTGTCAAAAATAAATTTAGTGCATTGTGGAAAATCTGGAATACTAAGTTCCGGGGATGCTGATGCCATTAAAAAAAGATTCGTCGAACCGTACATGCAGAATAAAAAAGAACTGGATAAATATAAAAAGAAAGATCCAAATTATTATGCTTGTTTAGAGCATGCTGGAGTACGTAAAGATCTTGAATACCCAAAGTCTTATGTTGAGGTCAATACTCTTTGGGAAAAAATTAAAGTCCTTGAAAAAGCATGGAAAAATTTCCAATCCACTGACGGGAAAATTGACCCTCCCATCGGTTTTGGAAACAATCTCTATCTATTGCTTCCATTTGGCTACAAACTAGCCTCAGTAGATTCTGCAAAACAAGTATCGGAATCAGTTGAGAAATAGTATTCTTGAAACTTGTTGCTCGCGCTCTGCGCCCTGAAGAGCTATGCCCATAGCACAGCTCTTTATTAGGGAATGAACTATAACTGCCCATGCTACAACTGTAAGCTTTGGCCCTACTAACTTTACGGTTTGTTAAGAGCTGTGCCGTAGGGCACAGAACTCCAGGGCGCGAGCGCAAGCAGCATTTTTTTTTAAGTGACAAAAGTTGAAACAAAATGGAAGAAATTCCAAGATCCAGACAAAACTAAATCCTGCTGTCAGTTTTAGAAGCAAGCTGTCTTATTTCCTTCCCTTTGGAATTCTCGAGCCTCCTACCCTGCCTTGACTATTCTGTCAATAAAGTACGTGAAGCTTCCACATGAGTCTTTCTTCAGGACTGATGTTTGAACACATCAGTCCTGAATTATCAAATCATCGCGGGTGTAGAATTGCTGCTTGCGCTGCAAATAACTTCACAGCCGGAACCCTGAATGCTGCACAAGACACGGTGTTAAATCCTAGTTGGTGACAAATAAAAACCCCTGTTCTCTGCCCTGCATGTTCCCCGCAGATGCCAACCACAACATTGCTATTTTTGGCCTTAATTTGGTCTACGCATATGCGCATCAATTCTTTGACTGCAGGATCAATATCAGAGAAAGGGTCTGAGGGCAACAATCCTTCTTCTAGGTAATATTTGAGGAATTTGTCATAAACATCTCCTCTGGAAAGGGCAAGAGTTTGGCCAGTTAAATCATTAGTTCCAAAAGAGATAAAATCAATGTAGGGTGAAATTTCTCCAGCAGTCAGGCATGCTCTTGGAGTTTCCATCATAATTCCAAGTTTATAGCTAAATTGAATGTTGAAGGAACTTGATATTTCTCGATAGACATCTTCCACTATGCTTTTTATAAGGATGACTTCATTGGAGCAAATGATCATTGGGACCACTATGTGAGGAATAATGCGATAATCCTTCAATGAAGGATGAAGAGAAGCTTCAAAAATCGCTTTTATTTGCATTTTAAGGATTTCAGGATATGTCAGCAGTAGACGAACACCTCTGTGTCCCATCATTGGATTTGTTTCTTGCAAACTTTTAACCATTTTTTTTAAGTCTTCGAGGGAGATATCGAGGTCCTTTGCAAGGCTAATTAAATTCTCTTCTTGGTTTGGAAGAAATTCATGAAGGGGTGGATCCAATAAACGAATTTTTACCGGGAACATTTGCATTGTTTTGTAAAGTGCAACGAAATCCCCTTTCTGAAGTTCTTTCAACTCCGTTAAGACTTCTTCATTTTGACCTTTGGAAAGAATGGCTTTTCTAAAAAGCTGCAAACGTTCAGGTTGAAAAAACATATGTTCTGTTCTTGGATCGACACCTGTTGCACCAAAATCAAGCGCTTCTTGAGCTTCTTTGGCATTGTCTGCGTTGCCATGGACTTCAAGTCTAGCATACAATTCTGACAATTCTGAAATTTTGTTCAATAAACAGTCGTCAGTCTTGTGTTGTAAAGGAACGTGACCTGCTATAAGAGTGCCGTTAAATGCATCGAGAGTGACTTCGCAACCTTTCCCAAATACTCCTGAAGGGGTAATCAGTTCATTTTCTTTTATAATAACATTGGAAGGTAGGGTGATGCAGGGAATGTTATATACTCTGGTAACGATAATTGCATGTGAGCTTGGATCCTCATTGATTGCGAAGATTCCTGCAAAGTGCTGTAGATGGCATAAGTCATCATTATTGAGACTGTTTGTTACCCATATAATGGGTTTGTTCTCAGTCTTGATCGCTTCTAAATCGTTTAAGTTGAAACAAAGTACCCCTTGTACAGCACCGGAACATCCGATATGCCCTTTGGCAATAACGGAATGATGGCTGGGATCGATAACGGAAGGTTTAAGTAAAAAATCGATGTCGTTTTCATCAATGGTCAGCAGAGCTTCAGGGGCAGAAATTTCTTTAGAATCGATTTTAGCGAACAATAATGTGAGTTTATCTTTAACATTTTCATATGACTGGTAGGCGTTACCAACTCCAAAATAAAAAAAAGTAACAATTAGCAAATAATATCGCATAAGTCAGTCCTGTTTTTTTTGTTTTTTATTATCTTCTAAACCACATTTTTGAAATTAAGCCATTATCAACTTGATAAATAACGAGCTCATCATGGGCGCTCCCTTGATAGTTCGATATCCTTTCTTTATCGATGATGAGATTATTTTGAACAATTCTCTGAATAACAGCGCAGTGGATTTTAGGATTTTTTAGAAATTTTTGAGAATAATGTTCAAAAAAGTTAGCTCCGCTCATTTCCTGAATTTGTTCAGAGGTGTTTAAATCGAAGGATAAAATATCTTTTTGATAGCAAGAAGCGAAGGTTTCATAATCGCATCTGTTGTAAGCATCCAACTGCTTATTGACAATCTTTTGTGTTATTTCTTCTGTTTCATTATTCATGCAATTGATTTCCTTTTTTCCTCGTTTACGATCGATATATAGACCATTGTGAGAAGGATAAAACATCCTAAGATTTGGAGCGTTCCTGTATTTCTGCCGAGAAATATACAGTCTCCAAGATAAGTAATGGTGGGTTGCAAAAGAAACAACACTCCTGATGTTGAAAGATTAAGTTGCTTAAGGCCCTCCGAGATTAACCACCAGCCGGCTACCTGGCTAATTAGCCCATACATCACAACGCACATTATTCCGCTCCAAGAGACTGGAAGAGCAAATGTAGCTTGGGGAGTGTAGGCAATTACAATACCAATAATAATAGTGGCAAAAAAACAGATAACTCCAAGGTTAGTAGCTGTCGAGGTGTTTGGGGTGTAGTTACTAATTGATTTTAAAATCAATAGATACAGGCTAAAAACAAAAGAGGCAAATAGCGCGCAAGACACACCCACTATGAGATTTTTATGCATTTCTGAAAGATTCGGTTGTATAAGAAAGTAGATTCCGGCACAAATACACAAGCATGTGATCGGAAAGGACCTATTAATTTTTTCCTTAAAAAAAAGAGCTCCTATCATTAATAAGAAAATCACTTCCAGATTAGATAGCACTGTCGCTAAACCTGAACCTATATATAAGATACTTTGATTGCATAAGAATAAATCAATAGCAATCATAATAGCTGCAGCCATGTAGAGCCAAGCAAAACGAAAATTGGGAAGCTTTTCATTCCTTATCAAACCTATAATAAGAAACGCAATGCCTCCAATCAACACACGATAAAAACTGCTCTCAATTGCAGCTAAGCCTGAAAATTCAACAAAGAAGGGCCCAATTGCGATAAGGGATGTTCCGATTGCTAAACAGGCTATTGGTTTTGTTGAAGTAGTTTTTAGCACAGGGTTATAAAATAATTCGCCCATAAGGTGTTTGCTTCCATCCATGAGATTTTACTAGGTCAGTAGTGATATTGACTCTTCTTAGCCACCTCGCTTTAGGGCCATAGTGCGGCTTGTAGGGAGATCTTCCATGCACAGTGATACGATTATCGATTAACAAAAGATCTCCCGGTGTCATGACAATGGGAGTTTTTCTTTCAGTCATATGTTGATGCAACCATTCCAGAGCTTCTTTAGCTTCAAAGTCGCCAGGAACTGGCTCCATAAATGCCTCATCAACGAGGAGGTGCTCAGATCCAGGTTTCCCTTGCAAGACTGCAACAGGGCTAGGATTTTCGATAAAGGATCGGATTGTGCTGAAGTGATCATTATTCAACTGCCACTGTGAACTGATATTGTTCTCAATAGTGTGGGATTTATCCGGTTGAATGATGAAACGGCAATCAGATAAAATTTGTCTATAATTTAGAGGTATTTCAAGGTCTGAAATAGAACAAATGTTTGTTTTCGCCTGTTCAGTGTTTCGATAGCACATTATTGACATCATATCTGCACGATAGGGGTGAAAAGCCTCTTCAATATGCCAGAGAAGGGTTACGTTGCTGCTTCCGCCTAACTGTTCATTTTTATCTTTTTCTATAGGGACAATGTGTCTCAATAACCTTCCATTTTCTTGTGTCAACCATCCAAAGAGGTCGCCCAGGCTGCTACTAATCAAACATTGAAAAATCTCTTCGCGGAAACTCATAGAATTGATCCATGAAACATCCCAGTGGGCTGGCGTAGCGCCAATCGAGTCGTCGTCGATAGAGAAACCCTGAACAAGCAGGTAACCATTAGGCATCCTTTGATTACGAAAATCATTAAGGACTTTACGTAAATTGTAGGGCAACAAATGTGCCATTAAGCAGCATTCATTAGCGAATTCATCACTTTCTATGGTCGAGAATTTGCTTTGGAGATGCTCTATGATTGATTCAATTTGGTTACACTCATCGACGCTTAGTGAAATATTTGAGATATTAGTATGTAAATGCATAATCTTCCTTCTTCCTGAAAGTTGGAGGAAAGAAAAAATAGCAGGTGCTCATGTATACTTTCAATATGAAAATTATGATGTGCATTTTTTAAAGCTTTTTATTCTCTTTTCAATTATCCTTTATAAAATGTTTTTTTTTAAAATTAACTAGAGGTAAAATTTGCATACAAAACCAATAGGAATCATTGGGGGAGCTGGGCCGACCGCAGGTGCGTTTTTATTTCAAAAAGTAGTCGAAATGAGCCAAAAAAAATATGGATGCACTCAAGACGCAAATTTCCCTTACATCATGTTACTGAGCTATCCATTTGCAGATATGCTTGGCAAAAATGTTGACCGTGGCCTTGTTCAAAGTCAATTACATGAATGTATAAACTTGCTTGTGCAAAATAAGGTTAAAATAGCAGCGATAGCCTGCAACACACTGCATGGATTTCTCCCGCCTACTATTGAAAGTCTTGAATTAGTGCACTTCATTCTAGAGACGAAAAAATTTTTAGATAAAATGGACTGGAAAAAACCTTTGATACTATGTTCGTCGACATCAGCTGAGAGCAGACTTCATTTTAACTACTTTGACTGTTACTATCCTGATCAGCCGACGCAAAAAAAGATTGATGATTTAATTGATCTTGTTACAAGGGGATGTTGTTTAAGGGAAGCCTCAAGCTATTTGGATTCTTTAATTGAAGCAGAGAATGGAGTGGTTCTAGGTTGTACTGAATTATCAGTGATCCATGAGGCTGTGCCAATAAGTTATTCAAAAGTTTGTAACCCTATTGCGATTACCGCAGAGAGATTATGTGAACTAGTATTTGAACCAAAATGAGATTAACAAATGAAGATAGCAATCGTTAACGATGTTCATGTAGGACAATCTTTGATTCATGGAAATAAGGTCCGTGCATCTTCAGGATCTATCAGCGAAATGTTTGAATCTTATCTCAACAATATTGCACGACAGCATAAACCGGATTTATTTATCAATTTAGGCGATCTCATTCGTAGCGAAAGCAAGGAAATCGACCATATAAGATACCTTAATATGATTAAGCATTACGGGACTTTGAATTTTCCAGTAATTCATTTAATTGGAAATCATGAGATTAAACATTTGAAGCAGGCAGATATTGATAGCATTTGGAATTTATGCGGATTTAAACAAAATACTTATGGTTATAGACCCTGTGGTGAATATAATATTCTTTGGCTTGGCATCGACAATGATCACGAAAACAAACATTCTCTCTTTGTGCCTCAGGAACAGCTGAAGTGGCTTAAACAAACGTTAAAACAGTCCAAGCAACCTTTTTTTATATTCATACATACTCCCATCGATGACCATGATGTCAATGGCAACTTCTTCTATGAAGCTTTAGATGCAAGGAAAAAGGATGCCCTCTTCTTAAAAAATCAAGAAGAGGTTAGACAGATAATTAGTTCTGAAAATAATGTTGCAGCTGTATTCCAAGCCCATTTGCATTATTTTCATACCCGTTTGTTAGATGGCATTCCCTATATCACTTGTCCAGCAATGAATGATAATATTTGCGGACCGGAGATTGTAGGCAATATTCCTGAAATATATACCGTTGTGGATATTGATGAACAAAAAATATCCGTGAAGGCTTATTCCAGAGAATATTGTTTTAGCGGCTACGAACAGCAATTAAGTCTTTGAAGACTTATATCTTTCTACAAAGGGGCAGCCTACACAGCTGGCTTCGTAGTGTCTGCAAAAGTCTTTGTGCATTTGGTAAGCTCCTTGCTCGCAGTCAGCTTTTAACAATAGCGTTCCTTTAGGTGTTTCCCCGAAGAATCTGTGTACTAAATATTTTGCCTTTCCAGTCCTACTCGCAGGGATAGTATGAAAAAATTGACTGATCTTCTGAGCTCCGTCGTAGTTTCCCATGTCCTCCATTTTGCTGTACAAGTATGGCAAATAGACATTTACTAAGATTTCACGTTTAAGGTCTCCTCCAATCAAGGGTATAACCTTTTTCTCTTTTTCAACTTCAAAAAGGTAATGGGTGTTCCAGTATTCATCTGCATATCCCGGAGTCACATTCATCAAATTTATGATAATTTCTTTATTGAGTTTGGGATTGAGTTCTCTTTCGCTGTAAGTGTTCCAGTAATATTCAAGGTATTCACCAATTTTAGCTGCTTGTTGATCGTTTAACAAATGAACTAAATAGACTAATCGCCTGACAGGATGGTTAAAGGGTCTGATTTGGGTTAAGGCAAGATTTGATTGATGGTCAGCCTCAAATTGAATGCCTCCCCATATTGAAAATAGAAATCGGTATTTTTCAGAATCCATCCACATCATCTGAAAGCGCTCTTCGAAGAAGCCACATGTGCCTAATGCCAAAGACAGCATGTCATCGAAAGAGTGATGGTGGCATTGTTTTAAAAAAAGGAATAAGTCGAGAAATGGGTCTGCATTGTGTTTGAAGCCAAGGGTTCGGGCTATTCCTCCTAAGATGAGGTCATTTGAATCTTCAATGCGGTAGCTTAGGAATTCAAATTTTTGTTTAAGTCTCCACAAGGAAGCTGCCTTAAAGAGCTCCTCAACTTTTTTATCCTCTAATTCGTTGAATAAAGTTTTGGCGCATTTACCCGAGCCTAAGAATTTCTTGTAGGGGTAGAGCTCAAGGTCAAGGAATTTAAGAATTTTGCTGATGGGGATGGTGAGAAAAGGTTCGAGGATAGTTTGAACGGGTGAATTTCCATTTTCTTTTATAATTTTTCGTTGTCTTGTAGATGGCCAAAGAGAGATATGCAGGATGACATCATTGTACCGTTTGTCTTCATGATGGCCATGCTGGGACCAACCGTCCTCCGTAAGGTGGATTTCTACATCCCCTTTAGTGTCAATTCCATCAATTATTAAATGGGCTTTTAAAAAATCGGGTCCGGCATCTGTGTTCCATATTCCAGGGGAGATCACTTGGATGGACTGTCCTTCAAGTGAAAACAGGGGGTAGAAATATTTTTGTTCTAACCAAACGGCTTGTAGATGCCTTTCGGTGACATATTCGTAAGTAACTTTTTCTTCAGAAACTTTGAAAATGGAGGGAGCAATAAGCCGTGAATACAGGGAAGTCATGTGACACCTTAAAGTTTAAAGTTTTGTGTAAAATGTGGCTGGATCTTAAGGTTTCGGTGAAATGGAGTAAATAGAAATTTTACTGATAATAATCGTGGCAAGCCAAATGGACGGACTAAGTCCACTTTGTCCACTTAGTCCGTCCATTTGGCTTGCTAAAATAGCTAACTTTCCCTACAATCTGGCGTCTAATCCTGGAAAGATGGCTGAGTGGCCGAAAGCACGTCCCTGCTAAGGACGCATACCCCTAAAGGGTATCGAGGGTTCAAATCCCTCTCTTTCCGCACTAAGGCTATGCATGATGAATGCATAGCCTTATTTTTTCCCATGATTTATACTATAATAAAGTTTAAGGAAAAGGGCGGGCAATGGTGAAATCTCATTCTACAAAATTAATTTTGATGCGTCATGGACAATCGCGGTGGAATGAACTCAATTTATTCACTGGATGGGTTGACATCCCGCTATCTGAAAAAGGGATAGAAGAAGCTATCCAAGCCGGCAAAAAAATTAAAGACATCCCTATCGACATCATCTTTACCTCTAGCTTAGTTCGCGCTCAAATGACTGCAATGCTAGTGATGGCACAACACTCCTCAGGGAAAGTTCCACTTCTTACCCACGGTCTTGATGGAAAATTTGCTAATTGGGCAAAAATTTATTCGCAAGCAGCACAAGAAAGCTGCATCCCAGTGATTGAAAGCTGGCACCTGAACGAAAGAATGTATGGGGATCTCCAGGGTTTAAACAAAAAAGAAACCATGGATAAATATGGAGTAGAGCAAGTTCAAATCTGGCGACGTAGCTATGATGTTCCTCCCCCCAATGGCGAAAGTTTAAAAATGACCGCCGCACGGACCATTCCCTACTTTTTAGAAGAAATCGTTCCACAGCTCAAACTGGGAAAAAACGTTTTTGTATCCGCCCATGGCAATTCCCTCCGTTCAATCATCATGCAGCTTGATCAATTAAGTCCTGAACAGGTTGTAAAACTTGAATTGGCAACAGGTGAACCAATCCTTTACGAATATCATGATGGAGTGATCACGCGATGCGAAAAGGGATAAAAAAAGAGGTCTTTCTTGACAATAGCTCTGTAACTAAACCTTCCGAAACAGCTATTAGCAAGATGCTTCCTTTTTTGACTGAATATTGGGGAACACCCTCAGCTCCTCATCAAAAGGGGCAAGAGTTATTCCCTGCGATTACAGAAAGTTTGAGATCGATTTACAGTCTTCTCGAGGCGGATGATGCCGATGATTTCATCTACACTTCCTCTTCTGCTGAGGGCGTTAACCAAGTTGTTTTTTCTACCTATCTCAATGAAACGCTAGTGCATGGAAAGAATCACTTTATCACGACACACCTAGATGAAGCGCCGGCTATGATGACGATCGGTCGGATGGATAAATTAGGATGTGTAGGGACATTGCTTCATGGAACGGCACAAGGGTATGTGACTCAACAAGATTTAATTGAGGCGATATCCCCGAGGACTGCTTTAGTTTCGATTTCCTGGGCAAATGGTTTAACAGGGGTTGTGCAACCGGTAGCTGAGATTGCCAAAATATGTCATCTGCGCGGCATTGCACTTCATTTAGATGCTACACATGTACTTGGAAAGCTTTATTTTGATTTGAAGGAGTTGCAGCCTTCGTTTATCACATTCGATGGAGATCGCATCCATGGACCACAAGGGACTGGGGGACTCTATATTCGCTCAGGTCAAAAATGCAGTCCTTTAATTACAGGTGGAATTGAACAAGCTGGACTTCGTGCAGGGCCAATGAATGTAGCGGGATGTGTGGCTTTAGGTATTGCAGCAAAGGAAGCCAAGGAAACGCGCGACTTGCTTGCGACTGAAACCGCAAGGTTGAGAGATCGTTTGGAAAGAGGTGTACTCGAAAATGTTTCAGAAAGTCAGGTGTTTTTTGCTGATCAGGAAAGGGTTCCACATATTTCAGCGATGGCTTTTCCGGGTGTGGCTAATGAAGCTCTGCTTTACGCCTTGAATCGAAAAGGGGTTTACGCCTCGATTGGCGGAGGAAGTTTCCAGCAGATTGGTTATTTGTTGAAGGCTTGTAAAGTGCCAGACCTATTGGGGAATACGGCATTAAGTTTTAGTTTGTCCAGAGAGACTTCAGATGAGGATATCGACCGTACGGTTGAAGTGATTGTAGAAAGTGTAAAAGCGCTCAGAAAAGTTTCTTATAGTTTGCAGGGTTAATATGGGTTTCGCAGCATTAACAACACAATTTCCATGGAATCGGTACAGCAAGAAGTTATCGGGTAAAATCGATAATCCGCGCTCGTCTGGAGTTTTCACAAAGGCTGAGTCGGATGCAAGGGACGTTAGGCTTGTGGAAGGGACTGAGGGTAGAGTTGAAGATGGCAATTGTGTGCGATTATATTGGTTATTAGACAAAAACGATGGTTCAATTGTCGACGCAAAGTTTCAGGTGTATGGACAAACAGCATTGATTGGTGCTGCAGAGGCTGCTTGTGAGTTGTTGATCGGAAAAAATTATGATCAGGCGCGAAGGATTACTGCGGATTTGATCGATAAGCAGGTGAGGGACAAAGCAGATGAACCTGCATTTCCCAAAGAGACTTATCCTCATTTGAATTTAGTTTTAGGAGCCATCGAATATGCTGCTGATCAGTGTACAGATTTGCCGTTGCCTGATTCATATGTTGCTCCGCCTGTGCCTATGGAGATAGGCGAGATACTTCCAGGAGGATATCCTGGATGGTCTGAGCTAACATTGAAAAAAAAGTTGGCTGTGATTGAAGAGGTATTAGATAGGGATATCAGGCCCTATATTGCCTTGGATGCTGGTGGAGTGCAGGTCTTAAATCTATTGAATGACAAGGAACTTGTCATTGCTTATCAGGGATCTTGTACTTCATGTTATTCATCTATTGGAACAACATTATCTTATATTCAGCAGATCATGAAAGCGAGGGTTCATCCCGGCATCGTTGTAATCCCCGACCTCGAATTCAACAAGTCTTAATAACTATAGCTTTAGCTTTGGAGTGCGGTAGCGGAGGCTCTGCGCAGCTACCGCACTCCAAAGCTAAAGCTAACCTAGAGATTTCTTCTTGGATTTGAAGTAGAAAACTGTGAAGGCGATGCTACTGATGGCCATCAGGGGACCGACTCCAAAGATGAGAATTCGACCGATGAGTTTGGCATGGTTAATCGTTGTAGTGTTCTTTAGTACTGTTGCACCTGCGAGAGCTGCAATAATGGCACCTGCAGACGTTATTACTGAAAGTACTGTAAAGGTGATCCTTTTATTTCTGTTGCTTTGTACAACTTTTCTAGGAATTACTGGTTGAGAAGGTGGTACTATTGGTAGTTCCTTTCTGATAGGCTCGATTTGTGTTTCATATTTCTTCTCGATCAGTCTTCTTGCAGCAGCTCTTTTTAATGACTCAGCTAATAGATCATCTTCTGTTGGGAATTTTAATCCTATTTTCTCTACTTCATCAGCAGACAATATGGGTTTTTTTGTGGAATCGTAATAGTGGATCCTTTCTACCAACGAAAGCTCAACGATCTTTCCTTTGATATTGACCTTATCTTTAACTTGAAGGTGTCGGCGTATTTCTACCAATTCTTTCAGATTCAAATTTTTGAAAATGGGGGAAGTTAGATTACCCTTAATTCCTGCAATAGGGTCATTACCAGCAAGTGCAGTCACATCCTTTTGATTGCTCTTTTCTAGAAATAGGGCTTGTAGGTGTTTTTTAGGAATTCCACGGTACCAAACAGTGTTGAAGGTATTTTCACACTCGATCCTTCCTTCACCGCGCATGTATTCTTCGTTATAGTAATCAGAATCCATAACTAAGAACGCGCTATTTTCTCCTTGGAAGTAGGTCCCTTCATGTTCGAAGAAAAGTTTAGTATTATGTGATCCGAAGATATGTCCAATTCTGCTCCAGGTACTACCTTCGACAATGGCGGTTTCTAATGTCAGGTCTGTAGTCCCACACCCTTTGCGAATAAGGTCTTGTATCGAAGCAAAGAAAGATTCATCACCTTTGCGAGGTGACAGACCTCTTCCAATTGCAGTTCCGCTAGGAAAATAAAGGGGCATCCCTACATAGCGTGTACAAGTCCGCGGGATAGACTTAAAATGGTCAACGAAAGCTTGAAGATGGGGCTGTGAAGCTGGATCTTTCTTATGATCTGCTACTTCTTTCTCAACTTGAGAAACAAATTCTGGATCGGACATCTCCATCTTTGCCAAACGGTCAAGGATTCTCCAACGCAACGCTTGTCTATTCTCATGGAGTCCTGTGGGCTTGTGTCTAAATGTCAAACAAGATCCTGGATAATGTGAACTACTCCGAGCTTCATCTTTAGCATAGCGATCCCAAGCAGGTCCTTGGGTGACTTTCAAACACTCTAAAAGCCCTTGCTTGTCATCAGTTTTTGCAATCGATAGGCTTGCAACAAAAGCCTTATCTGGATCGGAAGATAGTAAATAAGAGCGTAGAGCAATATATGCTGCTCTTCCAACTCGAGTCGTTGAATAATTGAAGTTACCTAGGAGTTCAATCAGACAGAGAAGGTAGGGTTTATTTTGAGGGATTTGAATGAGATGGTCCAATTCTTTTACATAGAGACCTTTTATTTTCTCATTCGTTTCATCTTTAGTAAGTTCCCATAGAGTTTTGCAGGCTTGCATTTTGACTGAGGAATCTTTGCTTTCTTTAATAACGGCAATGATTTCTTTGATTTGTCTGTTTTCAAAGTTTTTGCCCCAGCGTTGGATACCGACACGCTCTAGCGCTGCCAATGATTGTTTAATAAGTACAGTATTCGATTTATGATATTTTAAAATGCGATGGCAAAGGATGAGACCTAAGCGATCTCGGTAAAGCGTAAAATAGTTAAGCCATCCTTGCAGCTCTTCTTGGATATTTTCAATGGGCCTTACAGATAAGAATTCCCCTAATTCTTGAAAATCTCTTTCATGAAGGTGTTTAAAGGTTTCCTCCATTCCCAATTGGTCTTTAAGCTTTACAGGGTCTTTTTCGGAAGTTAGAAGTTGGAGTTGTTGAGATGTAATATTTCCCAGAAGTTTAAATAAAGCTGGAGGTGGAACTTTTCCAAGTTTTTTTCTGATTATATAGTAGTGGATACCTTGTTCAACTTCACTTAAAGATTGGCAAGTTTGTAAAGCAAGAAGGAGCCCTTCGTGAAATTCAAGTTCGGTCTTTAAAATCATTGTAGCGATTCTTTGCATGCAATTGTGTTCCTTCATGAGCTTAGGGTTCATTCCACAGAGGATATGGAAATAAACTTGAGTCATGATTTTCGAGGTCTCACTTTCAGGAGATTTGAACTGAAGTCCCTTAAAAACATGCTGTGCCATTGGAGGATTAACTTTTGGCATAACAGTGACTGCAAATTTTTCAACTTCCTTAATGTAACTAAACCATTCATCAGATGTCTTTAGATATGTGCAGCCATGACTTACAACAGCCATAAAGGCATAAGAAATGTCTAATTTTTGATCAAAAAGAACGGAATAGAGTTCTTTTGCTACTGCTTTGGCATCAGTTTCATTTAGTGTGGAGTTTGCCCTTAAATAGCGTAGTAGTACTTCATTGTTATTATTGAATTCACGTAAAACTGTAGCAACGATATCCCACGGTATAGGCAGTTTTCGCTGTTCATTGTAATCAATAAGAAACTTAACGACTTCCGCGTCGCTGTGTACTGTTGCCAATGCTACAACTAAAGGCATAGGAAGTTGAAAACCATCCTTAAAGGGTACATTAAGTTTTGCTCCTTTTTGCAACAATGCCTCAACATCTTGTACGCTTTTCTTCTCGATTGCTGCATAAAGTGGAGTAAACGGTTCTTTAAAATCCTTCACCCAAATTCCATCAAGATCAAAGCCTTCTTTAATCATGATATCTAGCTTATCTCTCCAACCTGCATAGATTGCTCGTGCAATCCCTTCACGTTTTACTGTCGAAGCAACTTTAGGATGTTTTGATAGCAATATAATGCTATCAATGTCCTGGGTTTTGATAAGATAATTGAAAATTTCTGCAAACAATAGATATGATAATTTTAGATCCTGTGGAATTTGATCTTCTTCTTGTAAGAGGTCATCGAAAGAGGGAAGAGGAGAAAGTTGATCAAGCATCAAATTCAATAAGTCGTCAGATTTTGTTCTGAAGGCCTCCAAAAGTGGAACTGCTCCAGGTGTATCATGGTCTCTCACTATCCCGTAGGGTATTGCATTTAAACTGATGAGATATTTTGCAACATCCACTGCACCTTCTGAAATAGCGATGCCAAGAGCACAAGTTTTATCAGAAAAAGCGTTCAATAATCTTGGGGATTCATTCAAGATCTCTTTCGCAGTTGTTAAATCGTTTGATCTGCAGGCATCGAAGAGTCTTGATAATTTGGGTTGCTTGGAGGTGATGCTAAGGAATTTGAGGTGGGCTTCAGGATCAGTAGTGGCCAAATTTTCACATTCATTTTTTTCTTTGCCAATTACTGGGTAATTCAAATGGTAGATCTCTGCGGCTAATTCATAATGATGTGATTTGATAGCATTGTAAAAGGGATTTGTGGAAATCTGGTTTAAGTGGTTTTTGAAATCGCAAATAGGAACGAAAATAGGCAGAAGGTTCGTTCTGTTACATTCTACAAGGAGGTCAAAGGGTGTTTTTCCAAGGCTATTTCTATATTGATAATAACGAATATGTTCTTTGGCGGCCTCTTCATTGTTCTCGAGAATTGCCTTATGGAGAGGGGTATTTTCAGGGTCATGCCCAAGTTTAGTGACAAAAATTTGACAAATGGACCATGCTCTTTGATTTTTTACTATTTCAAGAGGGGTTTCCCCAATACCAGCTTTCTGAATCGGAGATACTCCTAAGTCAACAAGTTCTTGAATATCCTTATGAAGCTGTGCTGAAAAACTAGGGATAGATTCTTTTATTAATAAGTGCAATAGATTGCAGTGAAATTTATCTTCAACATCTTTAACTTCGGCACCCATTTTTGAAATAAGCCAGCGATAGATTTCAGGAGATCTTTTATATATGGAACCCCATTCATGGAGAGGGATATCTTTTAATCGAGCGCCCCAACTTACCAAAAGTTCAAGATAGGGAATATCATTCTCTCTGAGGCCTCGAGATAAGGGTGTTCTAAAAAAATGGTCCTCTTTTTCTACATTGAGAAGTTCTTTTGGAGCAATTGAAGAGCCATGAAGTTTTGTTAAAAGGGCAGTTTGCTTATTTTCATGAAGAACAATATAGGGGTTTTGGAGGTCATCAAAAACGAGAGGAATTTGATGGTCTATGCAGGCTTCAAGAAATGCATACCCGTTAGCTTCAAATAAAGAGCGGCTCACACATAACATCTCTTCTTTAGAGTAAGAGGTGTTTTTGAAGTGATTGACTAAAACGTTCAATTCTTGAGGATTCTTTTGACCAAGGAGCCGAAATAGGCACCACTCTACTCTTTTTTCTTCAGGATTTGAAAAAATGAGTCCTTTATGTGCTAGCAAGAGGGCGAGCATTTCATGATCAGGATTTTGCCTACTTGAGTTTACATAACATTCGAGTAGGCTAGTACCATCTCTAAAAGTGATCTCTGCGGATTTTTCTTCTTTCAGCAACGCTTTTACACCATTTTTGTCACCTCTAACAACCGCGCGCCATAAAGGGTTAAAACTGGGGAATCGAGCTGTATCTGTTGGCTCAGATCTTAATATTTCCTTAAATAGGGTTTCAGTCTCTTGTAATATTTGGTGGGCTTCAAAATTGAGGTTATCATGATCTTCATTAAAACATCTTTTACTTAGGCGTGTGATTGCTTTTTTTATCGATTTTTTCTCAGGCTCTTCTAATGAAAGTAGCTGTTCCTTGTTGTTCAGGATGAATTGTTGAATTTCCGATGAAAATTGCAAAAATTCAGCCTGGGAAAGAGCTACTTTACCCTCTACTGGAACGCAGGCCGTTCTATTGGTACAAAGGACAGCTTTTTTATCTTTAAGGCCTACAGCTACGCCACTGAGAACTGAAATAAATTCCGGAAAACTATTTACCATAAATCCATATAAATTAAAATTTTAGTATATATTATAACAAATGAATATTAACAGTTTATTAAGATAGTGTTAAGTAGACTTTTATTTATTTTTTTGATATAATGATTAACTAAAATTTTTTATAATACTAGGTAGTTAATGACTGTTATAGGCCCTGGGAAGCCCCAAGCAGAACCTTCTTTATTCACTAGATGGACACAGCCTATTTTACAAAGCAAAATTGTGACAAAAGTCACACAATATACAAGATTATTTTCAACAGCAGTTTCCTGCATCAACTTCAAAACCAATTTGAGTAGGTTGAAGGGGGTATTCAATTACAATTTAGCCTATTCGAGTAGTTCGCCGGATTGGACGGTTTGGAGGTAGCCGGTGCTGTTTTTGAAGGTGAGGGAGCCGTCTTCATTGATGGTGTAAAAATGGCCGGGGTATTTGTTGGGATAGATATTTACTGTGATGGGCGCATTGGGAATCAGGCTCGAAAAGGAAAGATAATTTTTGAAATAGGGTTTGAAGCCGATTTTTAGAAAACCTAACAAATCCTCCGAGAAGGTTCTCGTCAACAGGGTTAAGACCTCATCCCGATCAAATAGTTTTCCTGCTTCCACTCTCATCGATGTTGCAGGGATATCAATGCTCTCCACATCCTCTTTTTCCATGTTCACATTAACCCCGATGCCCACAACGACCCCGACACCTTTCCCAGATTGGACCGTTTCGCAAAGGATACCCCCTATTTTTCTTTTATTGACTTGGAGGTCATTGGGCCATTTGATCATGGAGTTCACACCCAATTTTCGCAAAACTTTGGCTGCCGATAGGGATAGAATTTGGGGAATATTGCCAATGTCTTCACGGAGGTGATCTAAATAGAAAGCATAGGTGACGAGCAGGTTCACCCCTTTGGGAGAAACCCATTTTCTTTTCCAACGGCCTCGGCCTGCAGTTTGTTCATCTGCGGTGATGACGGTCAGGCAGGACCTGTCCAGCTCATCAAAGTGAGCCTTCGCCCATGTGTTGGTGGAATCGATAATCTCAAAATGGATGGAGTTAATTTTCATGATAATAGAATACAGAAGTCAGAAGTCAGAATCCAGAACAAAGAACAATTTAACAGGATGTAGAGGATGTAGAGGATGAAAAGGATAAAAAAATGGGTTAAAAATTATTCTTCTTCTTTGTTTTTTCTCTGTGTGACTTCTGGATTCTGAATTCTGACTTCTGTATTCTGACGACAATATTCGAGGCATTATGTTCAACATTCAAGCACTTTCAAGAATGGATTTAAGGGTCATTCCCGTAATCCTGCTGCTCATGGTCATGAGCTTGATGGTCATTTCTTCTTATAGCGTTGAACCCAGTTTGGACCTTTCCGACGAAGCTTTTTTTACTCCGATGGTCCGTTCACAGGTCCAATGGTTTGTTATAAGCTTTTTCGTTTACATTTTCTTCACATGCTTTGACTATAACCGGTTTCGGGATTGGGCCTGGATCCTCTACCCTGTCATAATCATAGCCCTGATAGGCCTGTTTTTCACCGACTCCATTCAACGTGTTAACCGCTGGTACCGTATACCTGGAATCAATTTCAACCTGCAGCCTTCGGAGTTGGCTAAACTTGTTGTCGTTATCACCTTGAGCTGGTTTCTTGAAATCCGGAAATCGAGCGCTGCACAGTGGAGCACCGCAATTTATGCCTGTTTAATCGTCGGAATTCCCTTCTTTCTCATTTTAAAACAGCCTGATCTGGGCACGGCGATGATGCTTTTTCCCATTTCGCTTGTGATGTTTTATTTGGGCGGCATCCGACCTATCGTCATCAAAGCCATGTGTTGGGTGGGAGCAATTGGCCTTATTATCATTGCCCTGCTTTTTACCGGAATTGTTCCTTACGAAGATATTCGTCCTTACGCCACATTATTCTTGAAAGATTATCAATTTGAAAGGCTAAATCCTAATACCCACCATCAAAAAGCTGCACTCATGGCCATAGGAGTGGGTGGAGTCACTGGAACAGGATGGAGAAAAAGCGAATATACGGCAGGGGGATGGCTTCCTACCCCTTATACCGATTCAGTATTTCCTGCATTCGGGGAAGAGTATGGTTTCATCGGTCTGCTTTTAATGTTGGTTCTTTTTTATGCTCTCCTCTATTTTAGTTATCAGGTATCTGTTGCAGCTAAAGATGAATTTGGGCGATTATTGGCTGCAGGGATTTCAACTTTATTAGCAATGCATATCCTGTTTAATATAGGAATGATGACAGGATTTTTACCTATAACCGGAGTACCTTTGATCCTAGTAACTTACGGGGGGTCTTCTGTGCTTTCAACAATGATGGCTTTGGGTATACTGCAAAGTATCTATAGCCGGAGGTTTATGTTCTAATGCCCCCACATGAATTTATTTTCGAGCCTGGTATTTGGATCGGAGAAGGTAAAATTACCTTCAGTGCATCTCCCGACGAAGTTAAATTTTATACTCGTTGGAATTCAAAAGCACAAAATCTAGAGGTGCTTGAAACATCTCAGGAAGTTGAGCTGCATGGCATGGATGATAAGGTGACGAACTACTTTGAAATCACTGAAATCACTTCAGAAAATTTCATATTGACCCTTGAAAATGAGCTTGTAGGGAAGGCCCATGGGAAAGGGGTCATCGATGAACATACGATTGCCTGGGAGATTAAAGGCTCAGATAATTTTGAAGGGTACGAAGTGTACGAGAAACAGGATAATGGTGAATACATATTCCATGCTGAATACACCTCTGATGATCAATTTCGAACGATTATCGATGGGCGAGTCTGGAAAAAATTGGATCAAGAGTAAAAACATTATTTTAATTCAAAATATGTTTTGAAATTAATTAGTTCTTAGAAACAATTCTTGCATTTTAAATTATTATTTGTTATAATATTGCATGTTTTTAATTAAATAGTTTTATAAAACATGCTGCCTTTCAAATTAGACGAGAGTTATCTTGGAAAACCTGCGCCTGCTGCGCCTAAACTTCCGGCGCTTCCGGTTGTTCCTATCGATGAAAAGATTAAGATAAAATTTGATTTGCCGCCGCCTCCAAAAGGGCATGTTTCCAAACCTGACTATTCCATCTTAGATACAACTGGATGTCTTCAATCCGAACTTTATACGAACACACAAGTTCCGAAGTTGGGTGAAAGTTTAGATGATCAAATCAGAATGTTCTCTCACATTCATAGTGACACAATCATTGGTGATTCTGATCTTCAAGGGCATTCCATTTCCAAAACTTCTGAGTATTTAACAAAAATTATTAAAGTATTAGCCCCGAATCATCAACAGGCATTAATTGATACTTTTGCCTCTCTAACAGGTGACTATGCATTTGGTCCTGCAATAGATACGGAAGCGACTAACATCACATCGAAGTTGCTTGATCTAAGGCCTGGCCAAAGCCACGTTATGAAATTTGGTTGGCTTGGGAAAGACAAGAAGCCTGGCCATGCGATGGCCTTGGAATTCGTCAAGCAAGAGGGCAGCAAGTATCAAATCTTTGTCTACAATACAGGTTCTGGAACAAGATTTCATGATCGGATAGCCGAGGATCACAAAATCCCGATTTGTCCTTTTTTGGTGTTTTCAAATGTTCCAGAATCAGTTCTATTTTTTTCGCAAAAACCTACTAAGGATGACACTGCATTTATTTATTATCTTTTGAAAGCTATCGTCGTCAATAAGGATGGGGGCACTTTTGAAATTGATAGCAATGGAGTTTACAAAGCTCTGAGCATTCTATTGCCTTACAGGGTTCAAGGGGATCAAAATGTGATTGCCTACATGACAGCTCAACGTGGGGGGACCTGTTCTTTTAGAGTCCTTATGGCGATGCTGATTAGAAAGACGGGACAACTTTATTCAAACAAAGCGGAAGGTGCTAAAGCTTATAAGAGTTTAAAGCATCAGATCAAATATCACACATTGCGTAGGTTCTATCAGGACAATTCACACAGGCTTATGGAAGACAGTCCTAAAGCATCAAAAATGCGAGAGCTCTTGAAAGAAGCTGCAATAAAGTTTCAGAGGCATACTCTGAAAATGTTCAGTCCTAAAAATGGTGCGCAGTTACTCTCTTTAGATGAGGCTCAGAAAGCTTATGACACTGGTAGAGATTTAGTCACAACCATCCAGGGTATTGAATTTAAGATCGATGAAGTAAGAAAAAAGGAAGCTGAGAGAGTTGAACTTGAATTATTAGAACAATCTGAACAGCAACAAAAAATAAAAAAAGACTTGGAAACGCTCTTAGGACACCAACGAACACCTGAAAATAACTCAAATTCTTTAGTAACGAGCAAAATTCCTGAATTTTCAGAATCTCTGCCACCGGAACGTCTTTTACAAGAGTTAGATCAATTGAACGATTGGTTAGGAAAAAATCATGATATATATCCTCCAAGAGTTTTTGTTGATCTTGTTGATAAATTTATCATTAGGTTATCCATACCTTGTTCAGACGATACAGAAAATTATTGGTCTAAGCTGACCCTGAATGAAGGCAACATAAAATACCTTATTTCTCAGCTCAATGAAATTGCCTCCAAATATTTTCACCATTTAGATTCCGACGAGTACTTTCCAGAACAAAGAAACACCATCTATACTCTCTATGCAATTATTCACTACTTATCCCTTCGTTTTGATAATTTAGTAAAGACTGCCGATTCTATTCTTAATGGATTTGGAGTCTATTTCCCCTTTCATGAGATTAATGCTGACCCATCTTTCGTTATTTACAATCCCCAAGCTTATGAGAGATATTTACAAATTGCAGAATATTTTAAGCCTCTTCAGAAATCCACGAAAGAAACACTCTTTAACTTCACTGCATTAACAAATATTAATCCAAATAACACTAAAGATATTGGTGATTTTCAATACTTTGGTCATTTATTGAACCAACCGGGTGTCAAGTGCTTTGTTCAGCTAGCTAGCAATGAGCCAATTTATATATACATCGCAGAACTTATTGTAGGTGTTAGCAAAGATGAATTTCAGAAGGTAATTCCAAATTATTTAAGAGCATTACAAACAGTTTCCTTAATGACTCATCTTGTGGCAGGAAATTTGTATAAAGGAATGATACAAAGGGATTTCAATTTTAGTAGTTGTCTTTTAAGGAATCAACTTGACAACAGTTTTTCCATTCAATTCTCAATTGGGAATCTAGTGCACAGCCATAAGAATCCTATTGTTCTTTTAGAAAATTACACAAAACTTTCGCGTATTATACAATCTTCCAGCAAAGAAGAAAATTACTATATTTGTTATCCAGTTGGGAAATTCCAAGAAATAAGATGTCTGAATTCTGAACCTTCCATATTACCTTTGGGAATTCTTAAACACTATTATGAAAATCTTCAATTATTGGAAAATCCTGAAGAACAGATGCAATTCGAGAGAGCATTTTTTAGGCATAACTGGCATGAAAACGAAAAACGGTATTTATTCCCAATCAAGGAACTTTTGACAGATGATCCAAGCTTATTTGAAAATATTTATAATCTCGTAAAAGAAGGTCTGAGGCTTTACTACAATCAACAACCTGGACTTAAGCCTAAAATTCATGCCATCTCCATTTTTATCCGCGTTCTTGTCCGTTCAATCCAAATGCTTCCCGAGGAAAAAAGAAGAAGTTATTTATCTGAAATTGAAAAAATTGAGGGACTACTCGATCAGTGGTTCTTGCGTAAGGATTTATCAGAAGGGGAATTGCATAGCCTTTATTTGCATAGACTTTCTTTAGCAAGCGTAAAGTCTACAAAGGATATGGACGCTGAGCAGTTCAGGAGTATTCTTAATAGCTGGTTGTTACTTTTACACAGTATTGAAGATAGCAAATGGGCAAATCCGTTCTATTTTGATCATATGACAAGATGGATCTTTAATGTTAGAAAAGACCTTGAAGTAGCTTGCAAAAGCTATCCGACTGTTGTTAATGATGTTCTATCGAATATCCTTGCAACTGTCAATGTCAGTGGGCGAATCAATGGTCTTTGGCAGTTGCAATTCCCTGTGGCATACTTGGGGGACCTTAATCGAGAATTTTGGAGCATCGATCTCATCACAGGAAAAATAATAAATCACAATGGGACTCTTAACGGTCCGTATATTCCTGATTTTAGTAAAGATACAGCTTTTATAGAGCTGTTTGGAGATGTCAAATTCTCCATGAGAACTGTTGGAAAGGATTATTATTTCTTCCATCCCGTTTATAAGCTTGTCAAGCTAGTAAAATTTGGTAATGAAAAAGATGTTAGAATTTATCGTCAGGATGATTCAGGAGCTTGGTGGCAATATCATTCTCCTAACTTGTTTAAAGCTCTCCCAGGTTCCTTAAAAGCAGAACATTCCCATTGGATGAAACAAAGCGATCGTCGGAAGCAAATGGAGGCTGTACAGTTCCAAGACTTTTCAAAAATTGCCTATATTCCATCTTCGCAATTTCTAGAAGGTGTTCAAATATATAATAAATCTACTGGCGAACTGGATGGCGAAGTTAAAACGAATGGAACTCTCTACTACAAAGGCAAAGCAGTCGTACTTCATAAAAATGTTAAAGCTCATTTTAGCGATTTTGAATTCAATAACTACATATTGGTACTGGATGGCAGCTCGGGATTAGAACTCGTATTTACACGCTATAAGTCAAGAGATGGAAGTCCCCTACAATTTGGTTACAATAATAACTCCTTTCTCGAGTGGAAAGATAATCCCCAATTTGGCTTGGCTAAGTATAAACCGAAAGGGTTGATCGGTACCATACCCAACGCCATATTTCTTGAGGATAAAGAGGGAAAAATTAGTAAAGTTCTTATACCCAGTCAAAATACTATAGGCACTGAGGATCTTTCAACTCATATCAAATTGGATGTGATTGACAAAGCGCGCATGAATGAATATGCAGGAGGGAAAAGCGAATATCATTGTAAGCAAATAGGCGTATATACATACCTTGAATACAACATCAAGCATGATGCGCTAGTTCCGTTGAATGCGGAAGGCAGAATCTATAAAGCTTATTTGGAACTGGCTCAGAGGAACTATGAAGAGGGATTTAATTTATTGTCCTTTTTATCTGAGGCAGATTGGATATCCTCTCAGAGTATTAAAACTCTTCTTAATATTTTGGAGATGGGTAAGGAATTACCCGATCAATCGCCCATAGCAAACGCTATCCGTTTACATCTAGCGTATACACTTCTTAAATACTCCGATCGACCAGATATTGAGAGTAATGAAGGATTACAAATAAGAACTGCTATTCTTGAGAAAATGGCAAAAGGCTATGAGATCTATTTGGATAATATGAGGAACGTCCCAGTAGACTTTAGATTAAATGTAGATCAGGAGCTTTACCTTACAGGATTACTAGTTGGAGATACATTCAAAAGAAGAAGGAAAGCATTAAGAAAGGAAAAGATTAACACCGAATCCTTGAAACCCGAAGATATATATGTAGGTCAGAAAGTCGATCCTAACTCAGAATTATTCTTGAATAACGTCAAAGTTTATATCAACATTTCGAATGATGGGTTTTTTAATGATAAGCATATTCAATTTCTAAAGAATCCGGTTCTACCGTTAAATCAGCTTAAATTTACTCCAAATTCCGGCTCAAAATTTTTATACGATCATTTTAATACACTTTACCATTTTGCGTTTAATGGGACAAAAGAAGAAAAAGCTTACCTTGACTGGATTTTAAATTTGGTTGAAGTTGAATCTACTGACAACCTCATATTATGTATTCTTCAGACTGCACGTAATATACAGCCTCCGCTTGCTCCAAAGTTTGAGCATGGCCCTAATAATGTCATTGAATGGTTTGTTAATATTATAAAGATTGCCAAAAAGAATATCCCTTTGGCATCACCAAAACTTCCTGTGGAAGAGATTGCGCCCGTTGAACCCATCCTAACTTTTGTAAAACCTCAAAAACAAGAACCCCTATCTGAAGTAAAGCTTAAATTAACAAGCAATCTCTCCCAGATATCCATAAAAGCCTCTCAGAAATTCTTGAAATCTTACAAAAGAAATGAGAATGAATTTTCACCCGATTTAACAGGATTCAAGGGAGCAATTCCACTTAAAGAGAAAGAAAAGGCCTACCAAAAAAGCATTGAGCAAGATTTAGATAGGTTTAAGAAAAATTATCGAAATGGTCGAAAGAAAAATATAGAGGCGGAAAGATTTCGTTTCAATGAAGGGAAAGATATTGAAGGATTGATAGCTGATCTAAAGAAATCGATATTGCAGTTAGAAAATGGAGAAGTGGAAAATCTCTCTGTGGAATATGTGCGGAAGAATGACATTTTAAAATTTGCCAATCAGCGTAATGCATTGCCTGCCGAGGAACGTCAAAAGGAGCTTTTAAAGCTCACTGGTGGAACCGCTGAACGTCTAGACATGTCCAAGCTAGTTTATTTCTTCCTAAAAAAGGATGTGAATGGATTAAAGGCTTGTAATCCTGCTCTTAAAGATGAAGAAATTACTGAACTGTTTCAAATGATTGGAAAATATCTCCTATGGAATGTGGAGTTGCAAAAGCTACATAGAGCCTTAATTGATGCGGAAAAATATTCTGGCGAAAAGGACCCGTTAGCTAGAGCTGTATTATTAAAGAAAATTGGGTCTGAACTTAATGCACCTATTGTTTACGACATTAATACTGAACATGAAGCTCTGGTATTCGAATACCAAAGCAATATGCGGATAAGAAAATCTCAGTTCAGTTTGATCAAAGATAAAATGGCCAAAACAAATAACAAAAATCTCTACAACAACTTGGTCGCACAGCTTGTGATGGGTGGGGGTAAAACGACTGTTTTGGCGTCCTTTCTTGGCTATCTTTCCGCAAAACCTGATAGGCTATCCCTTTTCATTGTTCCAGGGGCGCTTTACGACAGTGTCAAAGAAAACCTGAAAAAATCCCAGAAACAGAATTTTGGCCAAAAAGTTGCTGCCATTGACCTTAATCGTGCTCAATTTTCGAGTAAGAATCTTAAATGGCTAAGGGAACAATTTGAAAAAGCCATAAGAAACAACGAAATGCTCGTGGTTAAAGTTGAGATGATCCAATCCATTGCTCTAGAATTGGTTTATTTAGCTCAACAAGTGGCTAATTTAAAAGAAACGGATGATCTTAAACAGATTCTAGAAAAGATTGATGACCTTTTGAGCATTGTTATGATTCTTAAAGAACAAACCGATGCCTTGGGAGATGAAATTGATGTTCTTCTCAGTGTAATGAAGGAGGTTAACTTCCCCGATGGACCTCCTTCAAAAGTGAGAATTGAAAGGATAGAACTGATCAAATCGATTTATAAAGCTTTTGAAAATCCTAAAATAAGAATGCCCAATGGTAAGTTATTAAAAGATTTTGTCCAGCTTCGAGAAAACAAGCAATCGCTTATCAGTGAAGATGATTATGAACAGCAGGTTCGACCAGCGTTAGCCTCCTTTATTGCAGATTACATTGCCCCGAGGTACTTACCTGACACTATGAAAAAGAGCTTTGAAAGATTTGTAAGCGGGGAGATGAAAGCAAATGTCCAAGAAATCGCTTACTCAGATATAGACATTGAATCCATTGAAATGAGTCAACAAGCGAAGGATGACGTAAAATTTCTAAGACATTTTAGAAGCATCTCAAATTCTAAAGATACTGCACAGAGTGAGGCCGCCAATTTAATCGCCCTTTCAAGGCAAATGATTAAAACCGTTTTATCGACAACACTAACCAAAAATGGAAATCGTCACTATGGAAGGTCATTAAAAAATGAAAACGGTTCTGTTGTTCCCTATCTTGGTGTAGGAACTCCTGCAACAACAAACTTTGGATATCACTACGAGCTTATTGCTTATCACTATCAAACTGCAGCACAACAAGGTGTCATAAAGGGGCAAGTATTAGCTTTGGCAAAAGCGATGAAAGAGGCAGCTGTTCATTTTTCATTAAGAGATGATGAAAATTTTAGTGACACTGCAGAAGCAAAAGAATTTAAAAAATTAACTGGAGTTGAACTTCATCTTATTGAAGATCCTTCAAAACTTGAAGAAGCGTTAAAATTCATTAATGATCCAAAATTCCCCGACCGCGCATTAGATTTTGAAGCCAACACAATTGCACTTCTTGTTACTTATTATCCTTTAAGGTTTACAAGTGGGCCCTTACAATTGGTTGAAGCCTTCAATACTTTTAGAGCATTTAGCGGAACACCTTGGAATTTTGAGACTTTCCATCCTTCATTAGCGGAAAATACATTCTTGGATGATGGAAGCGACGGAGCTATCGCTCACGAACTTCTAGAACGAAGCCATAAAAACCCTAGTGTAATCCATAAGGTGGAATCCACGGAAATTAAAAAACTTTTCGATGAAATCCTAAAGAATAATCCAAGAAAATCGAGAGTCAGAGGTTTTAAAGATGCTGGAGGAATGTTCAAGCACGCAGATAATAAAAAGGTCGCTGAAGATATTCTAGAATATTTCAAGGACAATAATGATATCCAGGGCGTAGTTTGCTTTACAAGACCTGAAGGAAAGGAAACATCCGATACTCCAACAATGATCAAAAAAGGACCCAATGGAACATTAATATTTGCTACTTTAGACGGAACAAGCGAAGAGGATATCCTGAAAATGGGTGTTCCATTGCAAAACATCTTCTACTTTTACGATGAAAGACATTGTGCTGGAACAGATTTCCCCCTTCCAATGGATGCTATCAGTTTTGCGACGATAGACGAGACGATTACAAGTAGAACATTTTTTCAGGCTGTCATGCGTCTAAGACAGCTAATGGAAAATCAGGATATTGAATATGTGATTCACAAAAGTGCCGAACATTGCTTTGTAAGTCACGCTAAAACTTTAGAAGATATTTTACTCACTGCAATAAAAAATCAGGCTATCAAAAAATCAAAAGAGGTCTACAGATACTTCAGACAGTTGATCGATCACGCTTTCAAACTTGTTGCTTTAGCTGAACTTATTGATACTTTAAATTTGAATAGATTTATTTCTGATCCAGAAATTAAAAAAAGAAAAATCGAAGCGATTTTTTCAAAATACGATCATCTTTTAACAAACAAGATGCAGGATAACCCAAAAGATGAGTATGGGCTCATCGAAGAGGACATTCCAACAGTCCGATCGCTTCTTCAATACATCAACCTATCTAAATCCAAATTTAACAATAATCTTCCAGGTTTGTTTGAGAAACATTTGCAAGATTTGGAAGTAAAAATCAAAGAATCGAAAGATTTGCCAGAGACTGTCCCAAGCCCTTCAAATCACATGTTAAATTCTGTTCAAGAAGTTCAGCTGAACAATAATGTGAATATCAATACAAATATTCAACTCGATATGGACCTTAAAAATGAACTTGAGCAATATCAAAGAGAAGGAGTGCCTTGTCAGCGACGTGAAGAAGCGTGGACGCCTATTCTTTGTGAGAGTTTAGCGAATTTTTCAAAATTCAAGAATCTTAATAGCGATTTTGCATGCTCTCTTAAAAACCATATAGAGGAATTTAAACATGCAAATCATTATCAACAAATATTTGATGAAGATCTTTTAGTAACACATAACAGTAGGAAATCATCTTTAGATCCAGTACCTATAATCAGCCCCTATCAAAAGCCTATTAATAACATCTTAATTGTCAAGGATAAGCATCAATACAAAGCTTTAGGTCTTTCTAGAAGGGATACAGTAGTTCTTAAAAAATTTCTAAACGATAAATATCGTTCGACAAATGATTTTAATAACATTTGGCTTGTGCAATCTGATGGAACAATGGTTGAGCCCAATCCAAAACAACCCCTGCCTTCTGATGGTCCTGAGTGGGAAAATCTACAAAGAATTCTGATACAATTTAATTTCTTCAATGGAAATATCAAATTTCTTGAAAATAACTACGATCTCGCTAATTCATGGTTAAACGAGGGCAATAAAGAACTAAAAATTCGATTCTTGAAGCTGAAGGTCGAAAATATGCCTGTTCAGCGTCAAATCTTCTATCGCAGTAGTCTGTTTCCACAGGGTAATGAGTCTGTTCAAGTGTTTGCTGCTAGACATGAAGTTCAATCTGTAATGCAGCAAAAAATGTCTAAGTTGAATCCGGGTGATGTCCCAAAAGTTCCCCTGAACTTAATTAGACAAATTCCTAATAACCTCGTTAGATTTTTGGGAAATGATGAGTTTAAAATTAAGAGGTTGAGTTCAGAACAGGTCAAACATGTCGATCCGACTCAAGTCAGGTTTTTAAGTATGCGTCAGGTGCCGCATCTACAAACTCCAGAGCAATTAGACGAATTGGATGATGATGCATTTCTGCAGATTAAGCCTGACCAAATTGCAAAATTAAGCGACAAGGGCGTCTTCAGAATTGCTAACCCAGATTGGTTACAGTATGTGCGGGCAGATAAGGTTATTCAACTTAAAGAAAACTTGTTTCGATTATTAAAAGATGATAAGCAGATCAAATCTTTGCGTCTTCCTGAGCTTATTAATAAAATCCCAGAAGATAAGTTTTCTGTACTAGAACCTGAACAGATCCAGCATGTGCATCCTGACAACGTCAAACATTTGAAAGCACATCAAATTCCTCATCTGAAAACTAAAGAACAAGTCGAGAAATTAGATGATACTATGATCGCTTCTGCTCATGCTGACCATGTAAAATGGATAAATAGATCTAAATATAAGTTTTTACGAAACCCTGATGCTATAAAGGCTGTTTCAAAAGAGGATGTGGAGTGTTTAGTCGATGATCAAATACAACATTTGGGATCGCATCAAGTATCAAACCTGAATGATTCTAAAATCCCTTTACTTGCCAATGAAGAGCAAATTGGTGCGATTCGACGAGACCAGGTTAAATTAATCAGGAAAGATTACTACAAATGGTTAAAAACTAAGGAACAGGTTGAGCAAGTTGATAACATTGATCTAAACTGGCTGGCATTTCCACAGTTACGTTTATTGGATGATCGTCGCCTTCAGTATATCACAAAACCAGAACTGTTAAAAAAAATTGATGCCGATAAAGTGAATTTTATCCATAAGGATGCAGTTCCCCATCTTGAAGCTTCACAAAGAAAGAAATTAAGTTCTAAAGAGTTGCTAAATGAAATTCAAGAAAATCAAGTCTCCGACTTAGACGATGGGCAATTAAAGCTATTAGAAAGGGCAGCATTGATTCAACAAATTGCCAATGAACGATTAATCCACCTGATACCTGATCAAGTGCCTAAGCTAAAGGATGGGCAGTTTAAGCATCTAGATGGGGAGGATAAAATCGTTAGAGTTCCTAATGATAAAGTGAATTTAATAAATGAGCGCTGCGTTCATTATTTGAAGAATACTCAAGTTCCTCATTTAAGAGATACAAGATTGATAGGGATACTTAATACGGAACAATTTCAAGATGTGGAGGAGCCTGCTTTTCTCAGTAAGCTCGACCCATTGCAAGTCAGAGTTCTTCGGACACCTGCTATTAGGAATTTGCCGTGGGATCAGGTTAAGCATTTAAAATACTATCAAACTAAAGATCTTCCAATTGATAAGTTAGCTGGTATTGAAAGCCCAGAAGAGATTTCCCATTTGGATGATGGAAGAATTTGGTATCTGAGAAGAGAGGCGCATCAGCATCTATCCTGGGAAGCCAAGATGTATGCTGCGTTTTATTTCCCGATAGCTTTGTTGCAAGCGGCATTTGCATTAGTTTGTACAGCCTTTTTGTTTGTCACAGGCTTTTATTTCATGCGAAAGAAATACAAAGTCTGGGATAACACAACCCAAATGATTGCCTATCCCTATCATCTTGTGAGATGGTATGGTGGCACTCCATGGCCTGTCCAAAACGTATAGAAATTCTATTGCAGGGGTAGGGGAGTGGTTTGTGAGAGTATAAAGTTTGTGTAGAATTTTTACACAGAGGTAGAGTAATGGTTTGTGAGAGTGTAAAGTTTGTGTAAGATTTTTACACAGAGGCACAGAGAACACAGAGGTACACAGAGGTGGGTGGTGGCTTGTGAGGGGGTTAAGTTTGTGCGGAATTTTTAACGCAAAGACGCAAAGGCGCAAAGAGTAGGGAGTGGTTTGTAGTGCTTAGAACTGTTTGCGCTGCCGAATACCGTTGGCAATGCCGAGGAACGGCAAAGCCAACAGCACTCGTCAGCGCAAACGGTGCTACTGAACATTCGAGGAACGAATGTTCAATGGTTTTCTTTTCTTTTTTGCTAGAGTTTAGCTTGCAAAACTCTCATAGATTTATCGTTTCGATTTTTAGAACATCAAGACCGCAGAGAATTCCGATACATCTATTTAGAACATCAAGACCGCAGAGAATCTCTTCACCTCTTTCCTAAAAAGCATTACTAGATTTAGAAAAACTCAAGGTTTACCACAAAAAAAGAAACTCTTGAACATTCGTTCCTCGAATGTTCAGTAGCACCGTTAGCTTTTGCGAGTACCACTAGTTCTGCTCGTTCCTCGGCAGAACTAGTGGTACTCGCAAAAGCTAACAGTTCTAAGCACTGCAAGTCGCTACTTACCTCTGCGCCTCCGCGCTTCTGCGTAAAAACTCCGCACAAACTTAAGGTATACCAAAACCTTAAACTACTCTTTGCGCCTTTGCGTCTTTGCGTTAAAAACTCCGCACAAACTTAACTCCCTCACAAACCACCACCCACCTCTGTGTACCTCTGTGTTCTCTGTACCTCTGTGTAAAAATCTTACACCAACCATACACTCTCACAAACCACTCCCTACCCTTCGCGTTAATTAATTTTCAACAACACCTGCTCTAACTTAAAGTACTTAAACAACCTTGTATGTCGAAGGAGCATATACTTGTTTACATCCACCAAACCTTTTCTCTTTTCGACTTCCAGTCCTTCCTTAAAGATCCATATTTTGAAATCTTTTCGTCGATATAAACTTAAAATCTGTGCATCAGGATATTTCACATCCCACGTCGTTACTGCAAATGTATAAAGTTGGTCTAACAGATCGAACAAATGAGTCATTTGATAATACAAAGCTATTCCTAGTAACTCAAAACAACGCTCAATAGGATTTTCCTCCCCTTCGAAAACGATTTGGAAAGCCTTTTTTATTTTATCAATTTGGCTAGGATTACTTAAGACTGCTTTATATGGATTGGATGTAGGCGAAAATATTAAAAATAGAAATTTTCTGAAAAATTCAAAATCTACCCTATCCAATTTTCTTACAAGTTTCTTATTTCCCCCACTTTTAAGATCCCATCTCCCTGCAAACATACTTTTAAAGTACTCTGAAACCGAACTAAGTAAATGAGTGTTAAGATAAATTTTATTTCCATCGCATTCTAAAACAACGTTGCAAAGCGAAGAGTCCTTATCAAAAGGAAAATTAATCCAATTTAAATTAGCGAATTTTCCACCCAATACTCTAATCCCCTCGATTGTTGTAAGTGGATAGAATGCAAAATCGAAAGTCAAAATCCTTCTTTCAGATCTGGGAATGACGCATTGTTTGACAATCTTTATAAAATCAACTTCTTCTATGTGACTAATATTTTTTGGTGGTACACACAAATAGATTTTTAGGAGTCTCGTCAATTTTGTGTAGCATATGTCAATGAGAACCTCATTTTTAGTTTCTTTAGCAATTGTGAGCAGCTTATCATAAGATTTATTCGAAACATTAAGACCTAAAATGACTCGCCATTTAATGTGCTTTGAAAAGTCAATCCGTGCAATTCGATTGAGAATATGGTTTTTTAGATTCTCTCCGACACATTCTCTAGCAAGATCAAGAAAATAGCGTGGATACATGTAAAAGGATGACCCACTTACAAATTTAAAAAGAGTAGGATGATTGGACAACTGATAAGAGTGAAAGAGTTCATTCAAAAATTCACATGGGTGCGAAATTAAGTTTTCAAAAACCAATGTCCAATCATCGGATACTTTTAGTGCATCTCCTTCCTGAACCAGAAATTTCTGCTCTATAAAGGGGCCTTCCTTTCCTTCCAAAGCTAAATACTTTGCAGCGAAAAGCCAATAGACCATTCCCTTTTCGAGACATATTTTTTTCAATAGACTCAAGCACCTTTCATTTCTTATTAAAACGTCTAATTCAAAAAATAAGGACTTCAAAAATTTTACTGTTAAGCTTGTGATCGATGGATCTTTCGCTGAGGCAGGAGTATAATAACACCAAAGACGATGAAAAAGTACAATCCGTCTTTCAGCATCTACTTCAGGGTTTAGGCATTGTTGTTCAAATCGTCTCATCCAATAAGGTTGATAATGTTGGAGAATAAGGGGATAAACACGTGAATCTTGATTTTTGAAAACGGTTTCCAAAAGATTGCATTGATAAAGAGTAAGATCGTCAAGTTCTAATAATTTGTTCACAACTGGAATAAAGATGTTTTTGCATCCAGACATCGTCATTCGAATCGCAGAACCATTGGAATCAGGAGGAAGCAATACAATAAGAAAAGGTTTAAAGCAGTCTGTAAGCAAATAAAAAATACGGATGTAATCTTTTATCGCTTCATCATGAAACTCGCAATACTTTAGCCGTTTTGTTAAAAAGATGTACACATCTACAGGAATATTCTTAAAATCTCTTTTTTTAACCAAAAATTGATTGGCTGTTTCTGAATCAAACATAAAACTTCTGCCAAGGGCTTTCAGGGGAAGATTGGCGATAATCTCTATTCTTAAATTTTCTACGGAAGGTTCGAAGTATAAAATTCTTTTTAGGTAATTTCTAATACGCCTGAATGCCATAGGGAGTTTCGAGCAAATCTCGGGGTCTTGGAGTATCCTATAATTATTTTTCCGTATTTCAGTTCGAAAAAACTCAAAAGCTTTTACATAGTTATCTTTAAGGACGTCAATTGAGCAGTTTGTGATTTTTGTTAAGGTCAGGTCGCTTTGAAGTTGCCAGGTAGCAACTTGAGATTTGGGAAGCTGCGCTAGAAATGCGATCCTACCATGGATACATGCTGCTGGAGGTTCCAAATTGCCCCACCAATTTTCTTTCCATCCTATCAGGATTCATCATTTTATTTCCTTGCCAAGCAAGTTGCTAAAAATCATTGAATTATCAATGAGTTACTCCGTAGCATTTGCCGCATTCCAGGGCCTGCAGCGATGCGACGAGGCTTGTCTTGCAACGCATGGCGGTAGCTCCACTCCGTTCCGCTACCGCACTCCACGCCTACGGAAAAGCTACCCGCTTATTTTACTTAACAGCGAAAGGCTGCCGCTTATTTTGCTTAATGGCGGAATGGCTATGTATATTTGCCGAGCAGCGAAAGGCTACTGTTATTTTACTAGCAGCGGAAAGGCTGACGCTTATTTACTTAGCATGCTGCTGGAAAGGCTGTTGCTTACTTAGTTTTGGAAGAGGTGCTTTTCTTTGTCGTTTACTGGGATGAAAAAAAGCGCGAGGGACTCCCTCGCGCTGGAACAGTCAAGAGCTGAGATCTAAAGCTTACGCTTTGATTTTGATATCGATACCAGCTGGCAATGTCAACGTCTTCAATGCGTCGATCGTCTTACCTGTTGGATTCAAGATATGCAACAATCTCTTGTGCGTGCGGATCTCAAATTGCTCACGGGATTTACGGTCAACGTTCGGTGAACGCAACACTGTATAAATCTCACGACGTGTTGGAAGCGGAATCGGGCCGGCAACGCCAGCTCCTGTACGCTTTGCAGTCTCCACGATATCAGCCGTGGAACGATCGAGCAAGCGTTGATCATATCCTTTAAGACGGATACGGATCTTCTGTCTTGCTTGTTTAGGCTGCTGCTTTTCTTGTTGCTGCTTCGCCTGTGGTTTCTCTTGCTTTGCCATGATAGTCCTATGAACTGATATTTATTTTTTACTTACAATTTTTTCCAACAAGCTCTTTGGAAGCTCGGCAAAATGGCTTGGTTCCATCACATACGTCGCACGTCCAGAAGACATCGAACGCAAATCTGTGGAATATCCAAACATTTCACTCAATGGAACCTCAGCGTGAATAATAACCGCGCCTTTGTGGTTCTCTTGTCCCATGATCTGACCACGACGTCTGTTGATGTCGCCGATCACATCACCCATGCAAGCTTCAGGCGTTGTGACGTCCACTTTCATGATAGGTTCTAGCAGGATCGGCTTCGCTTTACGCGCAGCATCTTTCACTGCCATAGATCCGCAAATCTTGAACGCCATCTCGTTGGAGTCAACTTCGTGGTACGATCCGAATACAATCGCAACTTTAACGTCGACGAGGTTATAGCCTGCCAACACACCAGTTGCCAATCCTTCTTCAACACCCGCGATAACTGCTGGAATATACTCTCTTGGGATCACACCACCCACGATCTTGCTGACAACTTCGTTGCCTTTGCCTTTTTCGTTCGGTTCGATCTCCAACTCAACGTGAGCATACTGACCACGACCACCGGACTGCTTAACAAATTTAGTCTGTGTGGAGGCTGGAATTGTGATGGTTTCCTTGTAAGAAACTTGTGGCTTACCTACGTTAGCTTCAACGTTGAACTCACGCTTCATACGGTCGTGAAGAATTTCAAGGTGAAGCTCTCCCATCCCTGCAATGATCGTTTGTCCGGTCTCTTCGTTTGTGAAGACGCGGAATGTTGGATCTTCTTCAGAGAGTGAAGATAAAGCTTGTGCAAGTTTCTCCCTGTCAGCTTTCGATTTTGGCTCAATCGCCATCGAAATAACAGGCTCTGGGAATTCCATTTTCTCGAGCAAGATCGGATTGTTGGCATCGCAAAGGGTATCCCCTGTGCTGGCTTTTTTCAAGCCAATGCAAGCGCCGATATTACCAGCGCCAATGAAATCGATCTCTTTACGCTGGTTAGCATGCATTTCGAGTAAGCGTGAAATTCTTTCTTTTGTATCTTTTGTACTGTTGATTAAGCTCATCCCTTTCTTGAGCATACCGGAGTATACACGCACGAAAGTCAAACGGCCCACATAGGGGTCGGTCATGATCTTGAATGCGAGAGCTGCAAGAGGTTGATCGTCTGCTGGTTGATATGTAACTTCTTCACCGGAAGAAATAACGTGCGCTTTTACAACGCCGCGATCCATCGGAGAAGGCATCCATTTTACAACCGCATCCAACAGCTGCTGCACACCTTTGTTTTTAAAGGCTGAGCCGCAAAGAACCGGGTTGAATTTGTTAGCGACTACACCCTTACGGATCACTCTGTTGATCTCTTCTGGTGTCAATGAATCTGGATTTTCCAAAACTTTCGTCATGAAAGATTCATCATCTTCATCGATCGTTGCGAGTTCTTCGAGCAATTCAGCGCGCATTTTTTTGCAAAGAGGTAAAAGATCTGCTGGAATATCTGTTTCTTCCCAGTCAGCGCCGAGAGTCTCGTCATGGAAGAACATAGCTCTCATTGTGATCAGGTCAACCATCCCCTTAAATTGGGACTCAGCTCCAATCGGACAGTGAACAGCGATCGCGTTAGCATGTAACTTCTCACGCATTGTTTTGATTGCGTCAAAGAAGTCAGCACCTGTACGGTCCATCTTGTTAACGAAAGCAATACGTGGTACGCCATAACGGTCAGCTTGACGCCATACTGTTTCAGACTGTGGTTCTACTCCAGATACAGAGCAGAATACTGCAACAGCGCCATCGAGAACGCGCAAAGAACGCTCCACCTCAATGGTGAAGTCTACGTGCCCCGGGGTGTCGATGATGTTGATCTTGCAGTCTTTCCAGAATACTGTTGTAGCAGCTGATGTGATTGTAATGCCACGCTCACGCTCTTGTTCCATGAAGTCCATGGTTGCAGCGCCTTCGTGCACCTCACCCATGCGGTGAAGACGGCCAGAATAATAGAGAATCCTTTCGGTCGTAGTCGTTTTACCGGCATCAATGTGGGCCATGATACCGATATTACGGACTTTTCTAAGGTCTTCGTGTGTGGTATCTTGCGGTGTAGTCATATATTATCCTCTACCACTTGTAATGGGCGAACGCTTTATTGGCCTCAGCCATACGGTGCGTATCGTCTTTTTTCTTGATGGTGGAACCTTGATTGTTGAAGCAATCAACGAGCTCGCCAGCTAAACCATCTTCCATTGAGCGGCCTGCTTTAGAGCGAGAAAAGTTGATAATCCAACCCATTGCCATCGAGATACGGCGATTGTGTGGGATCTCGATAGGTACTTGATAAGTGGCACCACCGATACGGCGGGATTTCACTTCCAAGGATGGTTTTGCGTTTTCCAAAGCTTGTTCGAACGCGATAAGCGGATCGTCAGCTTTAATACGTTTGGCAAATTTGTCGAGCGCATTGTAAACAACGCGGCGAGCGACAGATTTTTTGCCATCTTCCATCACTTTATTGATAAATTTTGCGAGAAGCAGGCTTCCGTAAATAGGATCCGGAGGCGTTTGCCTTTTCTCCGCGCGACGTCTTCTTGACATAGTTTCCTTACCTTATATTCTACATTTACTCTTGAAGATCCAGTGGTATTCACCTGGCTTCCGTTTTGTCCGGAGTCTGCGCGTGATTTTCGTTTTTCTTAAAAAACGGGAATCACGCACCAGGATGCACATTTCAGTGCGAACATCCTAGTGTTACTTAGGCTTCTTAGCGCCATATTTGGATCTTGATTGTTTACGGTCTTTTACAGCCGCACAGTCTAGGGTTCCGCGTACGATATGGTAACGTACCCCTGGCAAGTCCTTCACACGGCCGCCGCGCACGAGCACGATGCTGTGTTCTTGAAGATTGTGACCTTCACCGCCGATGTAGGCGATCACTTCTTGTCCTGTTGACAAGCGGACCCAAGCTACTTTACGTAAAGCGGAGTTCGGTTTCTTTGGCGTTTTCGTTTTTACTTGCAAGCAAACACCGCGCCTTTGCGGGCATTTTTGCAAAGCAGGAGACTTGCTACGCTTCTTTTTTGGGACGCGTGGCGTTCTCACGAGCTGGTTCATTGTTGGCATAGGTGCCTTCTCCTTGAATTATGCTAAATCCTCGTTCTTGGCGAACAAGTATCTGGGTATATTAAACAATTCGGGTATTAATGAAAAGTAGATTTCGTACCTATGCCTATGCTCGGTTAATCTTGCTTTTAAAAATATAAGTATTTAATAATAAATATACTATATCATAAATTTAGATTAAATTTTTTAATTAAAATAAAGATTGATTAAGTATATGAAAATTGCAATCCCTACCATTTTCATTGACAACCGAAGAATCATTAAGTAATAACAACTCAATTCGTGTATAATGGGACTTGCAACCATAAGAACGAAAGCGTATATTCGTCTCGCTTGTGTATAAAAAGTTTTAAAGAATGCTGACATGAAGCATATACTTTATATACAAAACCTAAAGGGAGCATCATGAGGAGGATTGCATGGCACTGAAAAAAACTGATATTGCAAGATTCAAAAAGCGTTTAGAAGAATTAAGGGTTCAACTTAGCCAATCCCTTAAAGGGACCACTGATGAAGTAAAAGCCCCAGATGATTCTTTAGGTTATTCTCAGCATCAAGCTGATCAGGGAACAGACGACTTCGATAGAACGATAAGTTTAGAAGTCACTTCTCGCGAGCTTCATGTTTTAAAACAAATCGAACGCGCGTTAGAAAAAATTGAAGAAAATACTTACGGGGTTTGCGATATTTCTGGAGAAGAGATCCCATTGGCACGTCTAGAAGCTGTTCCATACGCAACTATGACAGTCAAAGCTCAGGAAAAACTCGAGAAGGGATTGATCTAGCTTCATGGCTTCAAAGCGTAGTGGGATATCTTGGCGCTCACCCATCTGGGTATGCGCTTTTCTATTGTTGTTAGATATTGTCTCAAAGTATTTAACTCAAGCGTATCTTCCAAAAAGATCTTTATGGGATGTTTGGTATCCCTATGGTGGGATTCCGGTATTCAAAAACTTTCTAGGAATTGAATTTTCTATTGTACATGCAACAAATACCGGTGCTGCATGGGGAATAGGGGGAGATCACCAAAATCTTTTACTTATTCTTAGGATAGCTTTGATTGTTGCAATTTTGGGATTCCTCGTTTTTTTTAACAAAAAAACCAGCAATATCTGGCCATTATGGTTGATCGTGACAGGCGCTCTTGGCAATGTGATCGATTATTTTGTCTATGGGCATGTCGTGGACATGTTCCATTTTATTTTATGGGGGTATGATTACCCTGTCTTTAACGTAGCTGATTCCATGATCTGTATTGGAATCCTCTGGCTTTTAGGACTTTCTCTCTGGGGAAAAGAGTAACATTCATGGAATTTGATGAAGGTCGCAAGCTTGCTCCAATGCAGGCATCCAAATGGCTTAAGTTGCCTATATTAATGGAAGAGAATGAGTTAGAAAATTTATTCCACTTTTTGGGAGATTTTAAGCTTTATCAAACGAGCGGCGTTCTTCCGATTGGCGGAGGCTTGGTTGAGAAAGCCGATTTCTTGAAAATTTATAGCGACTATCTTTCCGCCTTAAAAAAGGGACAAATTCCTAATGAAAATCTTTTTCGTCCCTATTTTTCTGCAGTCATGACGTTGACGGATGAAGCTCTTTTTGCTGTGCCTGTAGAAGGTAATCAACAAGTCATTAGAATCCGCAGACCCGTCGTTCAACTTCAAAATCACCGTTTTGATTATTCAGAAATTGATGGCGAATATCGTTCCATGGTCTATGGGTTGGAAAGTGTTTTATGGGGAATCCAGTTTTCATATCCTCAGATCTGCCAAGATGCTAAAACTAAGGAAGTTGAACAGGTGAAAGATTCGCCCGAATTTCCCAATACCCGTTTGTTCAGGTCTATTCAGAAATGGTCGCGAGAGCATACCTTACCCACACCAATCACAGCGAAAGGTGTAAAGACAAATCTGCCCATAAGATTAGGTAAGGGATGTTTTTCATGGATCAATAATCATCCACAGCTTATTAAAAAAGGTTTAAGAGTGGGGTAAAAAATGTCTGCCCTCAGCACAGAAATAGTGGCGATTGGAAATGAGGTATTGGCAGGGATCACCGTCAATACAAATGCGTCTGAAATTAGTCATGCCCTCTATCAAATTGGTATTGTACCTATTCGACATACAGCGCTTCCAGACCAATATGAAGCCTTAAAATTAGGATTAACCGAAGCCTTAAATAGATCAGACATTGTTATTTGCACAGGAGGTTTGGGACCTACTGTGGATGATATCACTCGTAAAGCTGCTGCTGAACTCTTTCATTCCGATTTCAAAATCGATCCACGTGTGATGGATGACTTGAAACACCGTTTTGGAAACAAATTAACATCGATTGAGGACCAGGCAACGGTTCCTATAAAAGCAAAGGTGGTCCCTAATCCTGTGGGAACTGCTCCGGGGTTTATTTTTCAAGAAGGAAAGAAAATTCTTATTTTAATGCCTGGGGTTCCTCAAGAAATGCGGAAAATGTTGTCAGAGCAAATTGTTCCTTTCTTAAAAGGAATTATTCCGCAGGAATCTAGGGCCTATAGGCAATCAGTTTGTCTGTTTGAAATGACAGAATCAGCAGTCGACCCCATGTTGAGGGAGCTGCATGCCCGATATCCTCATATTATCTTCGGAATCTATCCCAATTTGGGCCTCGTCACTATTACTCTTTCAACCTATGCAGCCTCACAAGCTGAGGGGATGCAAAAATTAGAAGGGGCTATCAAAGAATTGCGTAAGCGATTCGAAAAGAATATCTTCGAATCAAACAATGGCCGTATTGACGAAGCTGTCCACATGCTTCTACTTAAATCTGGAAAAACATTGGGTTTGGCTGAATCTTGCACCGGTGGTGCCCTTGCAGCACGTCTCATCAGAAATCCAGGTGCCTCTGAATATATGTTAGGAAGTATTGTTGCCTATTCTAACAAGCTCAAAAGTCACATTTTAGGGGTTCCAGAAGATGTCCTCCGAAAAGAGGGGGCCGTCAGTGCTGATACTGTCGAGTGGATGTTGAAAGGGGTGATGGAACTTACGGGATGCGATTATGCTGCTGCTGTCACTGGAATTGCTGGCCCTGGAGGGGGAACTCCCGACAAACCGGTAGGAACAGTGTGGTGTGGTATCGCCAAAAAAGAGGAGAGCCTGTATACGTGGAATATACAGGGGTATGGTGGAACGCGGGAGATGGTGATAGAGCGAAGTATAAACGCAATCTTAGCGAAACTTTACAAACTCCTAAGAGAGGAAAATGACTAATTTTTCGGTGATTATTCCTTGTTATAAGCAAGCCCATTTCTTGGGTAAGGCCATCGAAAGCATCCTGTCGCAGACTCTTAAAGGGATAGAAATCATCGTAGTCAACGATGGTTCTCCTGACAATACAGACCGTGTGGCTCGTTCTTATGGTAGCGCTATAACCTATTTGGCAAAAAAAAATGGTGGAGTTGCCTCTGCTAGAAACTTTGGCTTGAAACATGCCAAGGGTAAAATGGTCTTCTTTCTCGATTCAGATGATTGTATAGCTCCCGATATGTTGGAGAAACATTATATCGAATCTTTAGAGCATCCCGAAGCCGATGTATTTTATGGCGATTATCATTGGATGGATATTGAAGGTAAGAAAATTAAGGAATTCAAGCTACAGCATGCTCCTGAAGATGTTTTTCACTGGTTGTTAAGGCAGAATCGCTGCCCACCATGCACAATTACCTTCAGGAAAAAAGTTTTAGATGATTATGGGGCGTTCTTAACCGATCCTTTTTACTATGGGCATGAAGATTGGGAATTGCTTCTGCGGTTTGCAGCAAAAGAATGTGGGTTCAGGTACGTGGAAAATGCAATCGCCTTTTATCGAAGGCATCCTGCATCAGTTTCACACAAACCATTTGCAATGTGGAATAGTGGTTATGCGACCTTGGAAGTTGCAATGATGCACCATCCAAATTGTGAAGAATGCAGAGAAATTGTTCCTGGTCGTCACTTATTCCTTGATCAAAGTTGCGTAGAACTTTTAAGACAGCAGTTTAGACTTCATCTACGCCATAAGAGGGTCGTACCCTTACTAAAATTAATCCCGCCCACAATCTTGAAGGGAACTTCTATTTGGAAGCCTTTAGCATTCGATGCATTCGGAATGATTAAAAGGCGTCTTATTAAAAGATAGCTTTGCAGCTGTGCTAATGCACGGAAAAGGATGGGACGTAAGTCCCATCCTAATGAAAGAGATTAATCTTCAACGCTGCAGCAGATATTTTCACCTACTACAGAAGGATCACCTGGGTTATTGCTTGGGAACACACCTGAGCAGTTTGAAGAACCACTGGGGCCGTTTCCACAAGATCTATTGTAATAGGTCTGTGTATCAGTCATACCTACATTAATACCGAATGTTATATTTGCGAAAACATGGTTTTCTTCAATGCGTGTTTGAGTTGCGCCAGTATATACAATGATACCTGTTTCGTTACTGGTTACTACGTTGTTCAAAATAGCATTGCCAATAGCGCTGCTGCTAACCGCAATACCATTACCTCCCAGGGAGTCACCAATGTAGCTATTTTTGACTGTATTACCGTATGAAGTTGATAAGTAAACGTTGTTAATGCTTGATCCTGTTACCTCGATATTATCAAATACTAAATCTACGCCTGCTTCAACGAGGAGTCCATAATCATTGTTATTGCTAATTATGACCTTGCTGAAAAGGCCATTTGTAGAAAATTTTGCATCTTCTCCTTCGCAGCCATTAATGTCAGCGCATCCAAAGTGTAATGCAGCAGGAGTGAAGTCTAAGGCAACAGATGTGTTGGTATCAATAATGACATTCTCAAAAATAATTCCTGTAGCAATACCAATGTTGACGCCATCCCAACCTTCAAATGCGTTGAGGTGTGTCAAAGTGACGTTTCTAAAAATAAGATCATTTGTTGGAATTTCATCATTTGCACCACCCACACTTATCCCGGAATAAAAGGCTAAAGGATCAAATGTTGCAGTAAGATTCTCAACGAGGATTCCTGAACTACCTTGAGCTACGAAAATGGCATCACTCACAAAATTATGTTTTGTGTTAGTAATATTGATCGAGCTGCTTGCATTTGCAATTGTAATAGAACTATCACTAAATTGATTTTCTCCTGAAGAGCCTTCAAAGTAAGCGTTATCGATAGTAACTCCCACAGAACCTCTGATTTCAATACCAGAGCCGGAAGGATTTCCACCCTCTGTGTCAAAAAAGCCTCCCACGTGGTTTTTATGATGGGAATTTGTGACAGTAACGTCATTGCTGGTTTCAATATTAATCCCATCAAAAGTGTTTTCTGTGAAGACATTATCTATTCTAGCTTTAGAAACCCCAATTAAGTGAATCGCATTGCTGCTTTGAATATTGGAGACTGAGCCTGTAGAAATTTTATCATTTAAAATTGTTAACTCTTCTACATCAACTGCAAGGATACCTTCTGCTGCAGGATCTGTTAGGAATAGGTTATGGTTGGCAAAGTTGATTGTGACATTGTCAGCAGCGATTGTAATAGCAGCCCCAGCACCATCGTAAGTCAAATCTCTTGTGACACAATATTTACCCGATCTCGTGATCGTTATTGGGACTCTACGAATTGTTCTAACTTCGTCACATCCTCTTCGATGCCTTTTTTGATGACATCTTTTTGCTTCTTTAGTTGGAAGTGCAGATGTTTCAGCGTCTAATTTTAAAGGGATTGTAGGAGAAACCTTTGCAGAGTCTAAACAAGGGCTTTTGCGTATAGGTCTACCTTCGACGTTTCCTAAGCTAAGTATTGATATAATGCTCGCACATACGAACATCGTCATTTTATTTATCATGTAAGCCTCCTTGTCTGAGTTATTTAAGTGGATTTAAAGGAATTGATTTAAACATCATGTTCCGTGCCTTTGTCTTAAACAATTGAAAGATTATTGAAAACTTTTATTGTAAGCGTATGAAGCTAAGAATTTAAAGAAAGGGGCGAAGGCCCCTTTTTATTTCCCTTAGTTTTGATGGGTCCACCTAGGTTATGAGTTTGGTAATATAACTTGGCAGCTTGTATTTATTTTCTTTTGTCAACAATTCCCACTTGGTCAATGACTTTTTTATCACCTGACCAGTACCCATGGACAGGATAAATTTCGATCTGAAAAGTTCCTAATCTTGCAGCGATATATGAGATATTTGCCTCAGGTCTAATGATACAATCGTATTGCATCATGCCGAAAAAGTCCTCGAGTACTACAGACTCAAAACAATTTATTTCGCCTTGTGCATCAGTTCTAAAACCAAAGGAGATAGGAAATGCACTCAATTTTTTTGCCATTCTTCTTGCCAACTCCTCTGGATTTGGATAATCCGTAAACAAGTAGGCGAAAATCCTTTTATTCGGAAACATTTTTACAATTTTAATCAATTGCTCGTCGTAATACTCCTGAGGAGGAAATTTTAAAAAGTACATTTTCGTCATTCCAACACTATCTGGGCCACTCCCTGTTCTCATATGGATAGCGACGTTGATTGCATCTTTTTTTCGCGGAAATTTTTTTGGTATATTCAGAGGTTTAATCAATTTCCTTAGCTCCTTAATAAATCCAGGAGCATTCCAATCCATGTCAAACCAGGGTCCGTTGTAGGTAGCCCCATATTCCCCATCAAACTCAGGAAAGTAAGGAATGATATAAAGAGCATTTCTTTCTTGGAATTTAACAAAATCTTCGTTGGCTTCGAAACGGACTTGCTTTTGGAACAAACCTCGCAAACTTTCATCCCATTTATTTTCCATTCGATCTAGTACAAGCTGATCTGAAAATTGAAAAGGTTTGTACAACAGTGGAATGTGATAGATGTGAGAAATGTATTTAGCGTGGATATAAGAAAGAAGATTGTCTCCAAAACGTCCTCCGCTAAATTGATAGGTGACTGCAGTGTTAGGTTGAACCTCGTCCTCAGCACTGCCAAAGTTGGCAAGCACTATGAATATAAGGATGAAAAATTTTTTCATGATCGAGTAATTCCTAAATTAATTTATTGAGAACCGAGATTACTCCATCGGATTCATTTTCTGAAACATTTTGCAATCAGATACTTTTGCTGATATACTTCTGCTACATTTTTTACGGAGAAGTTATGTTGAAGCTGTCTAAGGCTATTTTCATCCTTGCCAATTTCATGCTTTTTCTTGTTGTCCCAACAGCTCACGCAAAAGAAAATATCGGGGAAGTTTTTAAAGAATATAAATACGAATTAAGTGCTTGTGCGATTTTTCAAAATGAAGATCGGTTCTTGAAAGAATGGGTAGAGTTTCATTTGCTTTCAGGTGTCCAACACTTTTGGCTTTTTAATAACCTTAGTACTGACAGTTACCATGAAATATTACAGCCCTACATTGATCAGGGAATAGTTGATCTCGTCGAATGGCCCTATGAAAGCAAAGATGTAAAAGAATGGAACACGATTCAATGCAATTCCTACCGGAGAGCTATCGAATTGGCAAGAGGTAAAACTAGATGGCTCGCAATATTGGATTCCGATGAATTCCTTTTCGCAACAGATGGAACAAACTTACAAAAAATTTTAAAGAAATATTCCAAGTATGGCGGAGTTTGCGTCAATTGGCAAATGTATGGCACTTCGGGGGTAGGAAAAGTTCCCAAAGATAAATTCTTAATTGAAATGCTTTTGTACCGTGCAGAGACCAATTATGGGGAGAACATCCACATAAAGTCGATCGTACAGCCCATGCGTGTGTTGGATATTAAAAATCCGCATTATTGCCTGTATAAAGAAGGATATATTGCAGTAAACATGAACAAAAAACCTTGTCCAGGACCCTTTAATGAACCGATTTTGGTCGACAAAGCACGAATCAATCACTACTGGTCAAGGGATGATGAATTCCTCCATTTCAACAAAATTCCCCGCAATGTCAAATGGGGAGGCAATATTGATGATATCCTGCGCCGTGTGGACATCATGAACCAGGTTTATGATCCAATTATGCTCCAATTCGCTGAAAAGCTGCATCAACGATTGGACTAAAATCGTGCCACAAAGTTGTAGTCCAAAGCTCCTCCGTGCTCTCCATGGTTGATTAACAGACATGGGACTACAACACGATGACCCTAAAGAGGAATATTTACCGTCTTTACTTATAATAAATTTTTATCTATAATTCTCTTTTCTAATTATTTAGAGTTTTTTAATGTCAAAAAATACTTATCAGCTTATCGACAGCGGGCACGGACGCAAGCTAGAACAATTTGGCGACTTTATCATCGACCGCCCATGTGCTCAAGCTGTTTGGAAACCGCAGCTTCCTCCAAAAAAATGGCAGGAATGCAATGTTTTCTTCACACGTGAAGGAGAAAATACTTGGAAAAAGAAAGGCCATATTCCTGAACAATGGAATATTGAAGTCTCAAATGTCAAATTCAAACTGTCCCCAACAGACTTCGGCCACTTAGGAATTTTTCCTGAACAGCGCCCATTTTGGGAATGGATTCAAAAGACGATCACCGATGCAAAAGCTAAAAGAGAAACTCCACCTTCGGTCCTTAACCTATTTGCCTACTCAGGAGGCTCCACATTAGCCGCCGCAAAAGCCGGAGCACAAGTTTGCCACCTGGATGCTTCCAAAGGGATGGTCGCATGGGCGCGTGAAAATGCTGCACTGAATAACCTTGAAAAGGCTCCCATACGCTGGATCGTGGATGACGTTTCCAAATTTCTGAAAAGAGAACTCCGGCGTGGGCATCGCTATGATGCTATTATATTAGACCCTCCAAGCTTCGGCAGAGGTTCCACGGGTGAACTCTTTAAAATAGAAGAGCATCTCGAAGGAATCCTCAATGATTGTAGAGAACTTTTAACTCCCAAGCCACTTTTCATTTTACTTTCCTGCCATACCCCTGGGTATACTCCAATTGCTATGCGGCACTTGATGGAACAAACAATGCAGGGGATGAAAGGAACAATCGATCAAGGGGAAATGACCCTGACAGGCGAAGATGGGGCTCTTCCATTGCCAAGCGGAACTTATTCACGGTGGGTCAGCAATGTATAAGAATGGAACACCGATCACCAGCTTACAAAATGAAAAAGTAAAACAAATTGTAAGACTCCGTGAAAGATCTGAAAGGGACAAATCGGGACTTTTCTTAATAGAAGGATATCGCGAACTCTTACGCGCTGCCGATTCCGGAAAAAAATTTGAATCGCTCTTTATATGCCCTGAGCTATTTTTAGGAGAAAACGAAGGATCTTTAATCGAAAAAATTACATCACAAAAGATCCCGCTATATGTATGTTCTGAGCCTGTTTTTAGAAAAATTTCCTATAGGGATCGACCCGATGGTCTCATTGCAATTGCTCCACAAATGCATAGCGCTTTAGAGCAAATGAAACTGTCCAAAGCTCCGTTTTTGGTAGTTGCCGAAGCTATTGAGAAGCCTGGAAATTTAGGAACAATCTTACGCTCAAGTGATGCTGTTGGAGTCGATGGATTAATTGTATGTGACCGCTGCACAGATATCCATAATCCAAATGTTGTGAGAGCAAGCGTGGGCACACTTTTTACCGTTCCTGTTGTAGAAGCGGATGGACAAAAGACTTTGGATTTTCTCAAAAAAAATGGAATCAAAATTGTCGCAGCTACACCTGGAGCAACTCAGGAGTTTACAAAAGTTGATCTAACAGGTCCTGTGGCTATTGCTGTAGGTACCGAGCAGCTCGGCCTATCTGAAAGATGGCTATCACAAGCAGATGTCTGTGTGAAAATTCCGATGTTAGGAGTTGCCGATTCTTTAAACGTTGCCATGGCGACGACTTTGTTGCTCTATGAAGTTCAAAGACAACGCAGTTCATGATAAGAGTATTGTTTGAAGACAATCATCTTTTGATAGTGGAAAAGCCCCCAGGCCTTTTAACACAACCTTCAGAGGGCTCTACCGATTCCCTTGAAGAACAAGCTAAGCAATATATCAAAGTTAAATATGAAAAACCTGGTGCAGTTTTTTTGCATGCTGTCCATAGATTGGACAAACCTGTAGGAGGGATTGTAGTATTTGCAAAGACAAGCAAAGCTTTGAGCAGATTGAACGAGTCTCAGCGGGAAAAAAGCTGGAAAAAAATTTACCAAGCTGAAGTTGAAGGAACATTAAAGGAAAAATCTGGAGTATTGGTTCACTATCTGAAACACGATGATTTTAAAACATTAGTTTCAGACAAAGTTCAAGGGGGATACAAGCTGTCAAAATTAAGTTACAAGGTCGTTGAAGAAAAGAGGAATTGTTCAGTCTTAGAGATCGAATTGGACACTGGACGCTATCACCAAATAAGAGCCCAACTATCCGCTGCAGGCCACCCGATTGTCGGCGACCAAAAATACGGTAGCAAAACGAGTGCACCCCATATCGCGCTTCGCCATACCCAACTCGAATTCCCTCATCCCATTACCACCCAACCCATAAAAATCACCCTCTAAGTGTATACAAACCGGTTGCTCGCGCTCTGCGCCCTGGAGGAATGTGCCATAGGGCGCAACTCCAGGGCGCAGAGCTCGAGCAACAGTTAGGGCTCAAAGGGAATTAGTACAAATGTCCAGCAGTTCTAATGATGTCTTGTAAGAGCTGGCTCTCAGTCAACTTGTGAAACTGTAACATACACTTTACAGTGCTTGGTTCGCCAAAACCCGGTCTGTCATTAATATCTATTACAAAGATATTTCCTTTTCCATCTTCCCTTAAGTCAACTCGTGTGTAATGGTGCTCGCCAGGAATAGCATAAATAGCCCTCACAGCTAATTCATCAACCTCTTTTGGTGATTCATAGTAGGTAATCTCTTCATTCGTATCGCGAACACCTGTCATATAATCTTCGAGCATGATGTTATTTGGATTGTGATAATCCCTTCTTACACCGGCGTATACTTTGTCTTTCAAGACTAGAATCGTGTATTCAGGACCTGGTAAATAGGGTTGGACAACCACATCTACATCGGGAAACTCTTTCAAAATCTTTTTAACTTGTATTTCTACTTCTTCAACATTATGACAAATAGATGCTTCACCAATACCAATAGCTCCTGCTCCAACATTCAGTTTGCAGAATAAGGGCCATGAGTCATTTAATTCGGCTTTTTCGATCCTTTCTGCGATATCAATATCCAATACCATCATAATGTTATTGAAGCTTGTCTGTGGAAGCGTTTTAATTCCAGCTTTTGCTAAATTTGTTTGCAGCTTCAATTTATTGTCAGATTCCTCTACAAACTTTGCAGTAGATCCTGAAAGGGGGATTTGTTCACGACAAATGGGATCTTTTTCCCATTCACGTTGCAGAGTAATCCCGGGGTATCCATCCCATTGTTCACCCCCGTCGCATACATTCAAAATAGTCAGTTTTTCTTTTTCCGCTTTTAGAGCTTTCATGTCTCCGATGAATTTTGGCATATTTTCAAACGAGACAAAATATCCGCTCACAGTATATTGATCGCTAGGTAAAAGACCTTTTATATAGTCTACATACTCTTCTGTATACCAGTGTGGATCTAAAGGCTTTCCTTCCTGGAATGGCATTGCCACAACAACATGAGTCTTTTCTTCATTTGCGTTCAAAGCAAATGCAGCAACTAAAATAAAAATTAAACATCTAAAAAAGTTTAACATAATTGCACCGTAGTCAATTAATTTCTAAACATTTATAGATGTGGCGCTCTTATCTGTCAATTAGCTTTTCTTCTGACGTCCAGCAGGGCGACAGCAATGAAGTGACTATTTCTCTACTTCGATTTTGGGCATTGGGGGCATAGTCTTAAGCACTGCCTCCAAGGCGTCAAACTCGGCAATGACATTGCCCAAGTCTTGGGCAATAATAGGGGAATCCGGGTGATTTCCTATCCCTTCGCTTGTGAATAGATCTCTTAGATCTCGAAAAGGCTGTACAAGCACCTGCAAGTTTAGCTGTTTATCTTGACGGAAGGTCTCTTTCGTCAGTTCGTGCAAGTACCTGACAATACTAAGAATGGGCGCTTTAATATTGACTGGGTTAATATCATTCTCAGTCACGATAATCTTAGCTATCTCTGGCAAGGTAATCTCGGCTTTGATCCCGACTTCTTGCTGGCCATGGGTCTGAGCTTTTGCTGCGAGTTTGCCCATAAAATGGACTGGATACTCCACCATCGACATATCATAGGGCGCCACAGCAATTGCTGTCTTACCTAGAATTGAAATAATATTACTGCATATAGGTTCAAGTTTTCCAGCCAATGCCAAATCAAAGTTCTGCTCTAGCCTTTGGAAAAAATAAAACAAAGTATAACTCACTTTATCTTGCCCATTGCTTTCAATCCCTTTCATTTTTGCATCGACACTACGCTTTTTAGCTTGGTTGATAAATTCCCTCATAATATCTAGCATGGCGTCTAAGGCTTGATTGCACAAAGAACTATTGCTTCTAGCGATTGACTTTACACCTACTTCTGACAAAGAATCTAAAGTTCCCAAAAGATCAGTTTCCCTTTTTTCCATTACAGATTCTTTTCCTTCTTGGGTCAAGAGCTCAATGACCATGAAAGGGTTCATGTAGCGCATTGTACTGCGCAGCACTTGCTGGATCCCATCCAAGGCAATCCCTGCCAGCAACACCCAAACGGAAAGAAGGACCTTTTGGCTAAATACTGAAACATTCGGAAGAGCAAAGGCTAAAGCAAAGGTGATCAAAGGAAATAAAAAGAGCCATAGGTTGAAAATTCTTAACTTCTTATCCTTTCTCCACATATCCAAAACTCGAGGGGTCAAATTCTGCTCAGCATTCTGCAAAGGTGTCCAGGCTATCAATCTTGCGAGCGTTGGAATGAAAAGAAAGAAGGTGCCGATCAGTGCCAGAATTATCGAAAGTGTTGAAGAATTAAGAGTGTGTTCAATCTCTAAGGGATTGAAAAATAACAATAAAGATAAAGCAATCGCACAAATTGTTATAATCATAGAGATCCTATCATAGAGATTTTACATTACACCCTACGATACCAAAAGAGGGTAAATAAAAAAAATCTTTATCTCCATCTTTTCTAGAAACAATTAAGAAACTTATTATTAAGATTTAGTTAATTATTTAACTTATATACATTATTTTAATGTATAATGTTTATAATAATTTAATGAGTATTAAAGATGTTTGTGGCAAGTTCCATAATTGAAATCCCTTCAACAGTACGAATCATTGGTCGAAGAGTGCTATTTTCAAGCGTGATCTTCAAAATTGGAAAAGGGTTGCTATATCATCTGTGGTAGTGGCAATCGGTTTAGGCTTAATGGCTCCTCTTTGTACCCACGTTTCAGCTACAGCCAAGCTAGGTGTGACCATACCCAGTGTATTCATTTTAGCAGGAGGCACAATAAGTCTCGCAATGAGTATGCCTTGCTTGGTTAAAATTAGGCATGATGCTTTAAAATCAGTAAGTAAAAGTTTTAAGGGGACAAAGGAAGAGCTTATTTGTCAGCTCAATGAAATTGAAGAATGTCGAATTCCAGAGTGGCCTCTTTCAGAGGCTGAGAGAGCAATGTTAAAAAAGCTATATGCTGCTGCTTCTGGAAAAAATAAATATAGTTACTAAGCCCACTCATCTTTTGTTTTTCTCCAAAACAAACTTAAAATATGTAATAATTAAATTATAAAATTTGAGTGGTTTATGAGTCGTTCTTGCTGCAAACAACATTCGATAATGCCGTCTCAGCCTAAAAACCCAAGCGGCATTTACACTTGTCCAATGCACCCTGAAATCCAGAAAGTTGGACCAGGGTCATGCCCCATCTGCGGAATGGCTTTAGAGCCTTTAAATCCGTTGGAAGAGAACAGCGATGAAGCTAGCAACCTTTTTGGGAATTTAATTGGTGCAACTATTCTTACCCTTCCTCTTCTATTCATCCATTTTTTTAATATACCTTCTGCAGAGTCAAATCTAATTCAGTTTTTTGCAACCACGCCTGTGATTTTTGTCTTTGGTTGGTTTATTTGGAAACGTGCATGGGAAGGAATTAGAAGTCCAAATATGTTCACGTTGATTGCACTTGGAGTTGCAGCAGCTTATTTATTCAGCGTGGCCATGACATTTGCTCCTCAGTGGTTTCCTATTGCAACTCATGAGGTTTATTTTGAAACTGCAGCTGTTATCACAACGCTTGTCATTTTGGGACAGTGGCTTGAAGTGCGTGCCCGAGGCAAAACAACTAACGCTATCAAAAGCTTGATGAGCCTTGCACCCAAACATGCACACTTTCTAAGTTCATTAGGCATGGAAACGGATGTTCCGATTGAAAATGTGAAAATTGGGGATCAGCTACGTGTACGGCCTGGAGAAAAAATTCCTGTCGATGGAGTTGTTATTGCAGGACATTCCTGGGTAGACGAATCGATGCTGAGTGGTGAGCCAGCTCCAGTAGAGAAAAATCCAGGGGATCAGGTAAGCGCTGCTTCCATCAATCAACAAGGCTCTTTAGATATACGTGCTGAGAAAGTGGGCGAAGACACTTTACTGGCACAAATGATTCAGCTAGTGCTCACGGCACAACGTAGCAAAGCTCCCATCCAAACTTTAGCTGATAAGGTTGCAAATTGGTTTGTACCCCTTGTAGTTCTAATCTCAATCGTCACATTTTTGGTGTGGTATTTCTATGGCCCAGAACCAAGATTTGCACATGCTCTAATTAATGCCGTTGCAGTTCTGATCATAGCTTGTCCCTGTGCTTTAGGACTTGCTACGCCCATGTCGATCATGGTGGGAATTGGACAGGGAGCAAAGAAAGGAATTCTTATTAAGGACGCAGCATCCCTGGAAGAATTTGGTAAGGCCGATGTTCTTATTGTAGATAAAACCGGAACATTGACCGAAGGAAAGCCTAGATTAACCGAAATCAAGCCAGTCTCAGGATCGAATCTCAATGAGGTTATTCAAGGCGCTGCCAGTGTCGAAGCTCTTAGCGAACACCCTATTGCCAAAGCTTTTGTTACCTATGCGAAAGAAAAGGGAATTTCATTATTGAATGTGAAAAATTTTGAGTCCTACCCAGGAAATGGAATTGCTGGACAAGTGGGTTCCAATGAAATTTTAGTCGGTACTGAAAAGTTTCTTCAAGATAATGGAGTATTGAAAGTTGAAGAAGGGATGGGAATAGCGATCAATGGATTGTATGCCGCTTCTTTCAAAATTGAAGATCCCCTTAAATCGACGACGAGTGAAGCTGTGAAGGACCTCCATGAAGAAGGGTTGAAAATCGTAATGGCAACTGGGGATACCTCTACAACGGCAAACAACGTTGCCAAAAAAATTGGAATCGATGAAGTTCGCGCAAAAGTTCTTCCCGAGCAAAAGCAAGAGATTGTGAAAGAATTCCAACAGCAAGGGCACATTGTTGCAATGGCGGGTGACGGCATCAATGATGCACCAGCTTTAGCTCAAGCAGATGTCAGCATCGCAATGGGAACAGGTTCTGATATAGCGATGGAAAGCGCTGAAGTGACATTGGTTAAAGGGGATTTGAGAGGCATATCACAAGCCAGAAAGCTCAGTCACGATACGATGAGTAATATCAAGCAAAATCTCTTTTTTGCATTTATCTATAATACCTTGGGGATTCCCATTGCAGCAGGGGTACTTTATCCCTTCTTTGGAATACTCCTAAGCCCTATGATTGCGGCCGTCGCAATGACCTTCAGTTCGCTTTCAGTCATCGCCAACGCCCTCCGCCTCCGTCATAAGTAATGGCAGAATACAGAAGTCAGAAGTCAGAATACAGAATACAGAAGTCAGAATTTTGAAAAATATTCTTTACTTTAAATTATTAGTTAAGTATTTTATCTTCTGACTTCTGACTTCTGACTTCTGACTTCTGACTTCTGACTTCTGACTTCTGACTTCTGACTTCTGACTTCTGACTTCTGA